>NZ_JAUBOV010000166.1:0-4413 GCF_036700405.1 Microcoleus sp. T3_D1 | reverse complement strand
TTGTCTTTGCGGACGATCGCAACTCTTAATGATTGAGTTGACGGGGTTTTGCCATGACTAAACCTACCGTCAGCTACCGTCGCATTGACCAATTAAAGGCGATCGCCTATGACCGTGGCTTCTCCAATGAAGACGCCAGACAGTTCGGGAAACTCAGCAAAACTGCTACGTGGGAAGCGCTGCTAGAACTGTACCTCGTTGATGGTGAGTCACTTGACACAGTGAATGTAGACAGTGTAGACAGTTTGAGTGTAGACACTGTAGACACAACACCTGAACTGCTTGACCCGCAAGCTGTAAACAGTGTAGACACTGTAGACACAGAGGATGTAGACACCGTAAACACCCTTGATTGGACTAACGACGGTTCGTTCCCTGTGTGCGGTTTCACCCGCCAGAATTCCACCAGCTTTTTAGACTGGGTTGACTTTGGGCAACTCATCGCACTTGTACTCGCGTCGGCGGGGGTGTTTGTGCTGGCAATGTCTATGTGGCGTCAAATCAATCCCTTGAATTTATTTCCCTCACCTGTTCGCATCAACATTCAAATCGGGACAAAATTATGAGCTTACAATTACGCCTTTTTGGCGGCAATTCTGATGCTGGAAAAATGACTGCCAGCAACGACGGCGGACATGCAATCGACAAATCAAAAGTTTTGGCAAGCACTAATGCAAGCGTTATCACACCGCTAAATCCTGGTAATTTTTCCAGCATCCGTAGTGT
The DNA here is from genome assembly GCF_036700405.1 of Microcoleus sp. T3_D1. Lineage (NCBI taxonomy): Bacteria > Bacillati > Cyanobacteriota > Cyanophyceae > Oscillatoriales > Microcoleaceae > Microcoleus > Microcoleus sp. T3_D1. The sequence continues at coordinate 3,687 of NZ_JAUBOV010000166.1, read as the reverse complement.
GCCAGTTGTGCCAGCACCGCGTTACTTTACCAAGGAAGAAGCGGACGCAATGAAGGATTTAGCCAAAGATAAAACAGACGGTGCAAAACAGTCTAAACGCGCCTATGAAGCGCTGGCAAAAGTTGAAGAAGCCGATGCTAAAGTTCACCGTCATCACCGCAAATATGAAGGTGTTGTGGCTGATAATGAACTGGGCAAAAAACGCTCAGACACTCGACTGGCTAAGCACTTGCACAGTTTGCGCCCCGGTTACGCGCGACTGGGTTTAGGGATTGATAAGGCTAACAGCGATGCTCGGACTCGCATTGATGAAATCAAGGCCAAACTCACAGGAGGGACTAACTAAATGAAAGCGATGTATCTGGCAAATTTCTTCGTTGCTGGGTGCGTCGCTTTCTCCCTTTTGGGGTGGATAGCGAGTCTGCATCCGATGGCAATGAAAGCAGTTTCATTTTTGTTAGCAGCAATTGCGATTGCTTGGGGGTTGAGCTGGTTGCTTGACTATTCCCTAAGTAAGTTGCTCAAGATTTCAGTGGCTGATTTACAGGCAGTTCTAATCGGCGGTTTGGCTATGCTGCTAATTGGTTTAGGGGTGTTTTTATGCAGTTAAAACTGCTTGTGTTGAGCGCGTCCTCTGTAGTTCTTTGGCTGACTCCACTAGCAGCACTAGACAAAAAGCTAGACACTCACAAAGCGCTGCAAGGTGTCAGCTTGTGTGCTGCGATTGCTTGTGCAGTGTCCGCTGGCAACATCGCCCGCAAACTGTCCGAACAAGGGGAGATTGAGGCAATTAAAGAGCGGGCAATCACCGCCGATGTGGTGGATGAAATCTCGACAAGCGTATACATTTCTCAGAAACAAAGACAACAGGAAGCAGAACAAATTCTGGCAACAAACGAACCAACAGACGAACAAGAGGCAGAACTCGATTCGATAAGAGAATCACTAGAACTATTGCTGAATCAGACTTCTGGCGATTCTGGCGAACTCGCAGTAGTGAATTTATCCACTAGGCAGCGCGAACAAATCGAATTAATTCTGCAATGTCACGCGAAGGGCATCACCGGCAAGAATAAAATCCTTAAAGAAGTTTGGGGAGTGTCAGCCGGCAGTAGCCAAGCTTACCGGGACGCGAAGGCTGAGTATGAATTTCTATTGCCATTCGTCAAAGGAGATGATTAATAGTGCAGATTAGGGCGAAGGTTCAGCATCTACAATGAATAATTTTTTCTTGAAGCTAACCGCGCATATCTGTTGTTTTCGCAGGCGATTCAACGCTTGGGACTTGCTTAAGAAATACTTTTCACAGTAAGCCTTGAAAGGAATACATTCGGGCGGATTCGAGGGCGACGCCGCGCTTGCATAGAAAGTATGGGGATAAGCCCGCGAGGAGTTTTTGCGTGTCATCCCTCCAGTATAAGGCGGGGCCCGACCACAACCTAGCGGGCTGAGGAATAACTGATATGGCAAAAAGTCTCCGAAATTTCGGACAAAAACCCTTCTAATGCCTGAAAACTTGAAACCGTTACTGAGTGCGACTCGTCACTTTTTTACTCTTACACCCGACGAGCAGTTCTCGTTACGTTTCCCGTTCGTTCTCGTTTCGTTTTTTGGGTTACAGCTTGGGGCAAAAGTTCTACAATGAGAATGCGCGCTTATCCGAAGTGAAGTCAACCTGGCTCTGCGGCTGAGAAAAAGGGATTAAGGGAAGCGCTTATGCCTACAGGTGAGAGAGATGCCGTCGGATAGCAACAGTAGCTTGGGGCTAATATATTCCTAATCCTCTAATGTGCAATCGGGGTTGGGCGACACGAGCGCGTCGCCAATCTTTTAATTGCTCAAAAAATCAACAAATACACACAGCAAAAAACCGTCCCTCTCTAGTTTTGGCGACCTGAAAGAACGGCTTTTGCATCTATCCACATTCAACTCGTCTTGGGGCGAGCCAAATTTATGTACGACAAGTACAACAACAATTCTACTCCGATGGACAGTCAAGTTTCAAGTGTTCGCGGAAATCTTATCAGCAGCAGCAAGTCTAATCCTTGCCCGGTCTGTGGACGTACCAAAGACCGCGACTGCCGTATTAGCCACGACGGGAAGATGGTTCTTTGCCATCAAAACTTTGACCACACCAAAACTCAACAGCCTGACCTGTGGCACTTTGACGGCACAAGTTCTGATAGCCGCTGCGGTGTGTACGTCTTCAAAGAAAAAACCACCAAAGATATTCGACCCAAAGGTATCCGCCACTGGGAATATCCCGATCGCAATGGTTCCCCTTTGGCACGTGTAGAACGGGTTGACGATGGTGAGGGCAACAAGAAAATCAAGCAACAACGCTGGGATAAAGATAAAAAACAATGGCTGTACGGGCTAGGCACAGATAAGGATTCAAACAAAGTTGCCCGTGCCAGTATCCCGGTTTACCGCTATGCCGAAATCAGAAAGGCGATCGCAAACAATGAAACGATTTACATTGTCGAGGGTGAACCTTGCGCTGATTTACTGTGGAAGCTTGGGCTAGCTGCGACTACCAATATCGGCGGGGGCGGTAAATTCACACTTACCGACTCTTTGGACTTGCAAGGAGCAAAGCTGATTGTCATAGTCCCTGACCGTGACAAAAAGGGAATTGAACACGCTGACAAGGTGGCCGAACACTTTCCCGATGCAATGTGGCTCTACCCATTCCCTGAAAGCAAAGCTTGGGAGAATTTGCCAGAGAAGGGCGGGCTCGATATTTTTGATTGGATCGACCACGAAAAACTTTCAGCGAGCCAAGTAAAGGCGGCGATCGGAGAGAAGAAAGTCTTTGAAGTTCCCCGGCAAGCGCAAAAAGTTGTAAGCCATCCAAAATTTGAAGCCCCCAACCTTTCTGACCTAGCGGCCAAAATTGACGAACTACTTGACTCCGATTTAAAAAGGTCGCAGCTTCAAATCAAAATATCAGAACTGGCTCAGACTTATCGGCTAGCTCCGACTGATACCTGGAAAATTTACCGCGACCGCGAACAAGAGTTAGAGCAAGAGCTCAACAGGGAAGATGTGGTCGCAGAGGTTACACGGCTCCTGAATTCAAAAAAATCTCAGATAAATATTGCTGAAATCATCCCCGTGGGTTTAGCGGCACCGATCGAAAAACTGGCAAAAATGCTGAACCTAAAACCGGAGTGTTATCTCACAACTCTGCTGACCCAAATTTCCAGCCTCTTTAAAGTTGGGAGCGAAATCAAACTCCGCAATGACACAAACTACCGCGTCACCCCAAATTATTTTGCCGGCATTGTTGCTGAATCCTCCCAGAAAAAATCTCCCATCATGCGGGAAATTATCGATCGCCCGATGCAGCAATTGCGGGAACAGGCAAGGAAGGAATTTGAAAAAGCACAAGAAGCTTATGAGAGGGAATTAGCAAGTTGGAGAGCGGCAAAAGGAGAGGATAAAGGTGTTGCCCCAAAACCACCACGCCAAAAACTTTACTCTTTCTCAAAGACCACAGGAGAGGGGATTCTCTATCAAGTAGCTGAGCATCCCGAGCAGGCGTTGATGTATCGGTGTGATGAACTGGCGGGGCTGTTTAAATCTGCAAACCAGTATCGGGGCGGCAAAGGTTGATTAACAGTAAGACTTTTTCTGACATTTGCTAACAATCACTTACATTTGCCTTCTTGTCTTCATGTCATA
>NZ_JAUBOV010000021.1:52781-98136 GCF_036700405.1 Microcoleus sp. T3_D1 | reverse complement strand
AGTAGGGGAAAAGGGAACATCAACAAGGAGAAATACTGGAGAACAGTAAGCGACCGTAATTGGTGTTTCAGTACAGAGGACAGAGTGGAATTACTCACCCATGCAAGTACGCCAATCGTAAGGCATACAAAAGTCAAAGGTGTAGCCAGTCCGTTTGATGGTAACTGGATTTATTGGAGTAAACGAAGAGGTGAATACCCAGAAACCCCTACCAGGGTTGCATCATTAATCAAGAAACAAAAGGGTATTTGCTCTCACTGTGATTTGTACTTTACCAGTACAGATATTGTAGAAGTTGACCATATTAAACCGACTTCGTTAGGTGGAAAAGACACCTATGACAACCTACAACTTCTGCATAAACACTGCCACGACACAAAGACAGCAACAGACAGGTCAATGCGCTCTAAAGGAAGTGTTAAAACCTGATAGTTGGTCTTGAGTCGTATCCATAACAAGGATGGAATTATCAAGGAGCCGTGTGAGGTGAAAGTCTCACGCACGGTTCTGAAGGAGAGGTAGGGGTGGCAACGCCCCTATCGACTCTAACTCAGCACCTGTAAGACTTAAATTGTGGTCTTATGAATCCCCTCGCCTTTAGGCATGGGGAGATGTCAAATTTATTGAGTCTTCCATCTCTCTATAACCTGATTTTGGAGCAAGCGGAACCACAACAGCTCACTTGTCTTCGTGGTGTTATTGTCGCAGGCGAACCCTGTTCCAGAGAGTTGGTTGAACGCCATACTAAGCTGCTGGCTAAGACATCTTTGTTCAACGAATACGGGCCAACAGAAGGAACGGTGTGGAGCAGTGTATATCATTGTCAGTCTTCGGCACTCAGAACACAGGTTCCGATCGGTCGCCCTATTGCCAATATGCAGATATATCTGCTGGATAAATATTTGAATCCTGTTCCCATTGGTGTACCGGGCGAGCTCCACATTGGTGGTGAAGGCATCGCTCGAGGCTACCTCAACCGCCCCGATTTGACCAAAGATAAATTTATCCCAAACCCCTTTAGCAATGAACCAGGGACACGCCTTTATAAAACTGGGGATCTAGCTCGTTATCTACCCGACGGGAACATTGAGTTTCTCGGTCGCATAGATAATCAAGTCAAAATCCGTGGTTTCCGCATCGAACTGGGGGAGGTTGAGTCAACTCTATCCCAATATCCTAGTGTGCAGCAGTGTGTAGTAACAGCAAGGGTTGACATAGAAAGCGACAAACGTTTAGTTGCCTATATTGTTTCAAACCAACAGCAGAAACCCACTACCGACGAACTACGATGCTTCCTGAAGCAAAAGCTCCCTGACTATATGGTGCCATCAGCCTTCGTTTTCCTAGACACCCTACCCTTAACACCCAACGGGAAAATAGACCAGCGCGCCCTGCCCGCACCCGACGGGCTCAGGCAAGAGCCAGCAAGTACCTTTGTGCCTCCCAGCGATGATTTAGAAATCCAACTAACAAAAATTTGGGAGAACGTTTTAGGCAAAAAGCCGATTAGTGTGAATGACAATTTCTTTGACGTGGGAGGACACTCTCTACTAGCCGTGCGCCTGTTGGCTCAAATCAATAAGGCATTCGGCAAAAGCTTGCCTCTGGCTGCTCTCTTCCAGGCACCCACAGTTGAGCAATTGGCCAGCATTCTCCGCCAGGAAGGATACTCAAAACTTGGGTCTGCGCTAGCACCGATTCAGCCTCACGGTTCCAAGCCACCTATTTTTCTTTTTCAAGGCATCGGCTTATACCACGCTTTGGCATCTCATCTGGGTTCGGAGCAACCCGTTTATGGGTTATCAATAGAGATGATGAATGCAACAGACGCTTCCTTCAACCCTGTTGATCTAGCGGCTCATTACATCAAAGAAATGCGAATAGTCCAGCCTCATGGCCCTTATTTTCTAGGCGGTTTATGTTTTGGAGGAATGGTAGCACTCGAAGTAGCTCAACAGCTCCACGCAGAGGGTGAGAAGGTAGCTCTGCTAGCTTTGTTGGATACTCTCGGTTTAGGTGCATACACACCCAAGCCTATCCACAAGCGGGCTTTTGGCTTCTTGAGTAACCTTTTGGAATTCGGCCCTGCCTATGGTCTGAAGAAAGTCAATGATTTGAGCAAAAAGCTTCAGTTGATTTACTACAAATTTTTCCAGGCTAACGGTCTTCGTGGGTCGGACAAGACTCGATACAAAACTTTTCAGGAGGCATACGGAGAAGCCCAAACCCAATATATACCGCAAGCCTACTCAGGTCGAATAACGCTCTTTGTATCTAGTATGCAAACTACTGTAAGCGACTCCTTGTATGATCCTAAGTTGGTAGACATTGACATTAAATTCGGCTGGGGTAAGCTGGCTGTTGGAGGATTGGATATCTATGAAGTTCCTGGTGGACATCTTACTATGTTGCAAGAACCCCATGTACAAGTGCTAGCTGAAAAATTGAAAGCTTGTATAGATCGTGTGCAGGCGGATGATTAATCTCATGTCCGGTCGATTAACCATTATTAAACTTTTGCCTCCGGCTACGAATAGAAATGGGTCAAGCCGCTAATTAGCGATTTGAGATTTAACCGTTTTTGACACCGATCAAATAAAACAGCTTCTAATTCATCTTGCGTTTTTCAAACAGCGATTGGCTATCGGTTCATTTGTCTGCAGACCATAGTCTTTCTGCTGGTTGTACTTCGGGTGAGTGTAAAGCGGAACTTACCCCCTGCGGGGTAGTTCCGTCAATTCACCTAGGGCTATAGCATTACTAAAGTCATCCACCCATTCTCGTCTCTCTCACAGGTTTTAATCTGGACTTCTCATACAAATGTACTAACAGCCCTAAAACTCTTACTCAACAAAGGATGCAAATGTTGAGCTAAAAATTTGTACCCATTTATCAGCAAGAGCTGACGCAGGTGATCGCGCTCAATTGTTGTAGATTCAATATAATTGCCGATCGCAAACAGATATTAATCATCTACCTGGGTACACACTTTTTTACTCAACAATTGACACCTTTGTGATAAGAGGGTTTTGAGCTTGTGTAAGTATATTTGCAGGGGGAAGTTCAGACTAAAAAGCCGATCGCCTTTCATCGCACTTAATTTCCTATTTCGTTACCTGAGTTTTCTTAAACGGAAAAAAGACTCGACCGGCCAAACTTTGAAAATAAATCCCGCCCACGGTAATTAAAAAGACGAAATAAGCGATCGCCTGCACGACATAGAGCTTATCCGTGTATCCAAACAGCGCACTCAATAACAAACCGGGAAACTTTTCTTCGGGAAGCAGTTGCGAGGTATTCCAGACCATTGGCCCGAGAATGCAAGAGTGGATTTTAGTAAATCTTTCGTAATAGAAACACAGTGATGCTGATTCGCGATTTGATTGCGATAAAATATTCACCGCGCTGTCAAATAATCCCAAAGTAGATACCACTAAACCCGCTACAATGAAGAGCAATAAAACGCCCATATATTTGAAAAACAGGCGGATATTAATTTTGATTCCCAATTTAAACAGCAGGACACCAAGTGCGGTGGCTGAGAGAAGGCCCGCCAAAGCGCCGATTGCCGGAATAATTCCTTGTTGAAATTTGGCAACCACAAACAAAACGGTTTCAAATCCTTCGCGTAACACGGCAATCAAAACTAAACTAAATACGCCCCAACCGGCATGAGAATTTTGCGTTAAGGCAGCACTCACAGCGCCTTCGACTTCGGCTTTCATAAATCGCGCTTGTTTGGTCATCCAAATCAGCATCCAGCTCAGCATTGCGATCGCCACAACCCCAAAGATTGCCTCTAGCAGCGACTCCATAATCGGTGCAAAAGGCTGATTGGATGCGGACAAAATTTGAATAGTCCAGCCGAAAAGTACACCTATCAAAGCACTGGCAATCAGTCCAACGCCAACACCGCCGAAAACCCAAGGACTTAAATAGCTTTGTCCTGATTTTTTGAGGCAAGCTAGAACAATTCCGACAACTAAGGCGGCTTCGACTCCTTCGCGGAGAGTAATTACAAAGGTGGGCAATGCTTCGCCAAAATTCATTTTTTTATGGTGGAAATGGGACTGGTTAAGGAGCGAGGTAATTGGCAGATTATTTACCAATTACCGCTGTTGATGAGAGTAATGTTTTTAAGAGGCGGGTTTGAGAACTTTTTGGCTGTCGCTTTCGATCGTTTTAACTAGCTGGTTGACTTGTTCGGTGGTTTTTACGGGGGCGGGGGGTGCGATCGCAGTTGGCCAATTTGCCTTAAGTTCAGTCATGTTGGCAACAATTGCTTTGTCAATTTCCGGGCTAGTTTTAGCCACTTGCTCGGCAATGTCTTTGTACAGGCTTTCCGCGTACATGACAAAACCCCGCGAATCTTGGTATTCAATAATTGCGGAAATTTTGCCGTTAGCAACCGCCGCTGCGTATTCGGAATTAGCTGTATCCAGCAAGCCGTTAATCACTTGCAGCACGAATTTCGGATCTTTTCGCTGGGCTTCGGGAAGGGCGGCAATTGCTCCATCTACAGCTTGCATCGATGTGGTAAATTCCGCATTCACTTGAGCAGGATCTTTTGCACCTGCTTTAACTAAATCCTGCAATTTAATTAAAGTAGTCTTAAATTCGGGAATTTTACGCTCGTTTAGCTGCTCTTCCACATCGGCATAAATTTCTTCGACTGGATGCCCGATGTGCGGTTCGGCTTGGTCGGGTTTGCCTTGATCCAAGAGTTCTTTGGCTACGATAAGATGCCCTTTCATCAAGCCAAGTTTAGTCATGTAGTCTACATCTTTGGGCTCGCCTGTCAGGACCACATTTTCAATAGTTACCACGTCTTTGATTTGGTCGAATTGGGCTTGAGTAATGACATTTTTAGAAACCAATTCTTCGACTTTTCCGTAAGGGCGGCTGGCTTGAATTTTGTTAGAAAGTGCTGGTACTCCTAACTTGGCTTCGAGTTTATCTAACTCTGAAAGAATGGCAGTATTGATGTTGATGCCACCTTTGCCGCCGTGATTCCCGCTGTGACCGCTTGTGGATGCGGGACTGGCTGTAGCAGCGGGTGAGGGTGTGCTGTCGGTGTTGCTGGCTGTGGGGGAAGCGCAACCGGCCAGAGCAACGAGGATGGCTGTAGCAGCGGCGGTAGGTAATAAACGATATCTTGCAACATTTGCAACAACCCTGCTACGGGCGGGCGAGACGCCCACCCCACAAGAAAAGTCATTGTTTGTGGAACAGGCATCTTGCCTGTTCTTGGGGACGCCCACCCCACAAGAAAAGTCATTGTTTATGGAACAGGGATCTTGCCTGTTCTTAAGAATGGTGCAAGATGTGAGTAATAAACGAAAAGTTGATAACATGGCTGTTGCTAATTTTTATGTGATGTGCGTTTGGACTCACAATTTATTAAGAAAGATTCTCAATTATTTGGGAGCTATTCATTCTACCTATTTGCGAGAAAATTTGGTAGATAATTTAAGACTTTCTTAACTTTAATCGCTGTAATCGGGGAGCGCGATTGGTTTAAGTGATGACTTCAAATACCCCCATGCAGCCTGCTTCGGCGATCGCATCTTGATGGGGATGAAACATAAATTTTCCAGCGTAGCCGTAGGTAAATTCTAAAATATGTCTTTCAGCTACTCCCATTGTAATTACATCGGTTCTTTCGCTGGGAGTCAAAGTCATTCCCGTGCGATATACGTCAAAAAAGTTGGCGTGCAGGTGAAAAGTCACTGCCGCTTCGTACTCAATCATGTTGAGAACGTAAAGCCGGATTAGCTGATTTCGGTAAATAGGTATCGGGTTGTTCATGTAATAATTGGGCAACCCGTTAAAAGCGTATAGTTCGTTTTTTTTGTCGTCGTTTACGTCGTATCCTCCCATGATTAACAAGATTTCATCTGCGGGAGGGCGGGGTTTTGGCGGATCGATGATGAACATTCCATAGAGTCCTTTACCTATATGACGAGTTACAGGCTCAATATGGCAGTGATAAAGATGCACTCCGTAGGGATTGGCATCGAATTCATAAATAAATACCGAACCGTGTTTCACTGGTTTAACGCCATCCATTTCGCTGGTATGAACGCCGTGAAAGTGCAGCGAATGAGAATCCCCGGCTTTGTTATAAAAAATGACGCGGATACGATCGCCCTCAGTTGCCCTCAATGTCGGCCCCGGCACGCGATTGTTCACGTTCCAGGTGTTGAAAGTGACGGCGCTGTTAAGTTGGACGATCGAAGTATTAGCTTCCAGGCGAAATTCCCGAACCGTGCGCCCGTTTTCGCGCGTCACCGTGCCGTAATCAAAATCCCGCGCAATTTGCATCGGGTTCATATTGCTGACGGTGACTGCATCTGCGGGCATGGGCGGTATTCTCGCAACTGATGTCGGTTTGCGAGTCAAATTTTGAAGTGCGATCGCGCCGCCCGCTACCCCAGCCCCAGCTATTCCTAGCTGTAGCAGTTGGCGGCGGCTCCAGCGTCCCGGCTTTTTCATGGGGGGACGATCGGATAAATCTGTCATACTTATTGAAAAATATTCTCAAAAATTTGATTGTGTTTGAGTATAAGACATTTCCAGCTTGTTGTCAATGATTGTCAACTATCATCTTTTTCTGCGAAATTAGAAAATTTCATGCTGATTTCATCTCAGTATGTGAGGTTAGATGTTGGGGTAGATGCTGCCGATCGCTAACAATGTATAAGGATTTACCGCTATAAATTAGAGTTATGAGAGTTTTGCTAGTTGAAGATGAGCCCGATTTAGGGAAAGCGATCGAGCGAACCTTAAAGCAGGAAAAATATATAGTTGATTGGGCCCTAGATGGCAATGAAGCTTGGGAATATTTAGACAGCCAGTGGACGCAATACACCCTCGCTATTTTTGACTGGTTGCTACCAGGATTGTCAGGATTGGAACTGCTGCGGAGATTGCGTGCTAAACATAGCGCACTGCCCGTATTGATGCTGACAGCAAAAGACCGAATGGAAGATAAAGTTGCGGGATTGGATGCCGGGGCTGACGATTATTTAGTTAAACCGTTTGGGATGGCGGAACTGTTAGCAAGGTTGCGGGCATTGCAGAGGCGATCGCCCCAAATTCAGCCACAACAGCTACAAGTAGGGAATCTCGTTCTCGACTGCGGAAATCGCACTGCTTGTCATGTCGATACCCACGGCAAAAACCAGATAATTTCGCTGACAAACAAAGAATTTCAACTGTTAGAATATTTTATGAAACATCCGAACCAAATTGTCACCACTGACCAAATTCGGAATCAGATATGGGAGGCTAGTGCAGATACCTTTAGCAATGTGGTAGCAGCTCAAGTGCGCTTGCTGCGGCGCAAACTCGAATCAGTTGGCTGCGCGAATTTAATTGAAACTGTACACGGCGTCGGATACCGGATGAAAAATTAAAGTAAAACCGATAGTCCGCCAGGGAATGAATTCCCTGCCTCAAAGCTAAAGTCCTCTAAAGAGGACTAATGAGTTCTTTAGTCCTCTTTAGAGGACTTTAACTATTAGCCAGGGAATTCATTCCCTGGCGGACTGTTTGACGGACAGCTTAAGTTATAAAAATGAATCAAAATAAACTATTTAACCGAACTCGCTGGCAATTAGCCCTTTCCTATGCAGCAGTAATGGGTTTGATTTTAAGCTTGCTGGGATTGGGCGTATACGAGGCGATCGCCCACGCTCACTGGGTAGCCATAGATCGCGAATTAGAATCAGTAGCCGGGACGCTACACGACAGCCTAGAAACCAAATTGCTGCAGCCCGGACGCCTGGAACCAATAGTAAATGAACTTTTGCCAAACCTGCGGGTAATTGGAGTTAACGGCATTAAAGATAAAGAACAGTTGCCCGATCGCCATATTTTAAGCGCTATCAACCAAAGCTTTTACTATATCCGTTTATTTGATAATTCAGGAAATTTGATTGCTACAGCAGGCGCTTATCCCGAAGAATTGCCACCGACCTTTAACTCACAACATTGGCAAACAATCACTGACAGCCAAGGCAATATTTATCACCAAATTTCTGTAGTGCTGCACACCAATAATCAGGAAAATTGGGGATATTTTCAAGTGGGGCGGAGCTTGGAAGACTTCAACGATTATCTCAGTACAGTCAAATTAATTTTAAAGTTGGGATTGCCGACAGCATTAATTTTAGTAGGCTTTTCTAGTTGGTGGCTGGCAGGATTAGCCATGAAACCGATTTATGCTTCCTACCGACAAATTCAACAGTTTACAGCGGATGCTGCTCACGAATTACGGACACCTTTAGCGGCTTCGCAGGCGACAGTAGAATCAGCACTGTTGATGCCTCAATTGGATGAAAAAGAAGCGCGGGAAATTTTGCGAACTGTAGAGCGCCAAAACCGCAGATTGACTCAGTTAGTGGCTGATTTGCTGCTACTGGCTCGCATGGATAATCAAGCGATACGCGATCGCCCTCAATTGTGTTGTTTGAATGACCTTGTTAGCGATTTAGTAGAGGAATTGGCAGCTTTGGCGATCGCTTCTAAGGTAGCCCTAACATCGTCCGTGCGGGTGCAACAGCAATTAAATGTTGTCGGCAATTCCGACCAACTTTATCGCTTAGTTGCTAATTTAATTGTTAATGCCATTCAATACACTCCGCCTGGGGGAAAAGTAACAGTTATTTTAGATTGCAGCCACCAGGAGGCGATCGTTCAGGTTCAAGATACCGGTATTGGGATAGCGGCGGCAGATTTAGAGCGAATATTCGATCGATTCTACCGAGTCAACAGCGATCGATCGCGCCATACCGGCGGTTCGGGACTGGGATTGGCGATCGCCCAAACCATCGCCCGCGCACACCGCGGCAGCCTCAGCGCCCGCAGCGAATTGGGCTGTGGCAGCACCTTTTTTCTGCGATTGCCTTTGTGAGTTACCATGTGAGGGAAACCGAATCAGTTATTTCGGGTAATCCCTTTGGCAAAAGGTAGCACGATCGCCGAAAATCATTAAATAGTCATTAGTCCTCAGTCAGTAGTCAGTAGTCAGTAGTCAGTAGTTAGTAGTTAGTAGTTAGTAGTTAGTAGTTAGTAGTTAGCAGCTAACAACGTATAACAGGAAAATTCAGCTCGACTAACAATTAATAACTAATGACCAATGACCAATGACCAATGACTAATCACGGTTCATGACCGACAAATACCTAGCGAAAAATTATGACAGTTTTAGAACAGGGAACAATCTCAATCCATACCGAAAATATTTTCCCGATTATCAAGAAGTCGCTATACACTGACCACGAAGTCTTCTTGCGGGAACTAATTTCTAACGCCGTCGATGCCATTGCCAAACTCAAAATGGTTTCTCGTTCCGGCGAATACAGCGGCGACATGGGCGAACCGCAAATCAACATAGCGATCGACAAAGAAAACAAAACCCTCTCAATTTCCGATAACGGCATCGGCATGACCGCCGACGAGGTAAAAAAATACATCAACCAAGTCGCTTTCTCCAGCGCAGAAGAATTTATTGAAAAATACCAAGGCAGCGGCGAGGACGCAATTATTGGTCACTTCGGCCTAGGTTTCTACTCTTCTTTCATGGTCGCTCAGAAAGTAGATATAGACACCCTTTCTTACCAAGAAGGCTCCCAAGCCGTACACTGGTCTTGCGACGGTTCCCCCGCTTTTGAACTATCAGAATCTTCCCGCACGGAACGCGGCACTACTATTACTCTTACCCTCCAAGATGAAGAACTAGAATATGTAGAACCCAGTCGCATTAAGCAGTTAATCAAAACTTACTGCGATTTCATGCCCGTTCCCATCAAATTTGAGGGTGAGGAACTCAACAAGCACAAAGCAATTTGGCGGGAATCAGCCAGCAATTTGCAAAAAGAAGATTACTTAGAACTGTACCGCCACCTTTACCCGTACCAAGACGAGCCTCTGCTGTGGGTACACCTGAATACAGATTATCCTTTTATTGTCAACGGGATTCTTTACTTTCCCAAACTGCGCCCGGAGGTCGATGTTACCCAAGGCAATATTAAGCTATTCTGCAACCAGGTTTTTGTCAGCGACCACTGCGAAGAAATTATCCCGAAATTCTTGATGCCGCTGCGGGGAGTGATTGACAGTACCGACATTCCCCTGAACGTTTCTCGCAGTTCTCTGCAAAGCAATCGCACAGTCAGGAGAATAGCTGATTATATCGCGAAAAAAGTGGGCGATCGCCTGAAAGAACTCTACCGCGACGACCGTGACGAATACATCCGCTGCTGGCAAGATATCGGCACTTTTGTCAAGTTTGGAACTCTCAACGATGACAAGTTCAAAAAGCAAGTCGAAGATATCTTAATCTACCGCAGCACCTACGAACCAACAGCCCAGAAGCCAGAAACTGTAACGCCCGAAGTTCAGGTGCAAACTGAGGAAGGAGATTTGTGGCAAGATGTAACTCCGAAGTCGGAAACTTCTACTTCAACGCAGCCTTACACGACGCTGAAAGAGTATTTGGAACGCAATCAAAAACGCCACGAAAATCGGGTGTTTTATTGTACAGATCCGGCGTCTCAAGCAACTTACGTGGCAATGCACAAAAGCCAAGGTTTAGAAGTGCTGTTTATGGATTCTTTCATCGACACGCACTTTATTAGTTTCTTGGAACGAGAACACTTAGATGTCAAATTCTCGCGGGTTGATTCCGACATCGACGAAACGCTAATTGACAAAGAGAAAGAAGCGGAAATTGTCGATCCGGCGACGAATAAAACTCGCAGCGAACAAGTTAAAGAAATGTTCCAAAAAGCTCTCAATAAGCCGAAAGTGAACATTCGCACAGAAGCTTTGAAGTCTGACTCTGCGGAGGGGACGCCACCTGCGATCGTACTTTTGCCGGAAGCTTTGCGCCGGATGCGGGACATGACGGCGCTTTTGCAGCAGCAAGCGGCCGAATTCCCCGAAGAACACGTTTTGCTGGTGAATACGTCTCACCCGCTGATTCAAAATCTGGCTAGTTTGAGTCAGGGTGCGATTATTCAAGGCGGCGGGGAGTCTCCGTCAAGTCAGTTGGCGAGTATGATTTGTCACCACGTTTACGACTTGGCTTTGATGGCCCAGAAGGGTTTCGATGCTGAAGGGATGAAGGATTTTGTCGAGCGATCGAATCAAGTCTTGACAAAATTGACTGAACGTGCCATGTAATAACCCCCCCAACCCCCCCTTGCTAAGGGGGGGCTGTTTCATTCTCTTGTAGGGGCAATCCCACGCCCGGTTGCCCCGATATTTGAAACATCGATTTCATCGTCCGTGGGGGGGCGGGCACGGGGAGTAGGGGTCGCACCGCCCCTACAAAAGCCTGATTTTCCGTAGGGGCAATCCGACCCCTACTCCCCGTGGTTGCCCCGAAACAGCCCTGCCCCCAACCACCCCTTGCTAAGGGGGGGAGCAAGAGTTTATTTCTATTGGTAAAGGGATAAGTCAAGCCTTCTTCCTTCTTCCTTCTTCCTTCTTCCTTCGGGTATAATGAAATGCTGCACGCAAAAAACGGTAATCTGGAGGGAAGTATGTCTCGGAAATGTCAGCTAACGGGGAAGAAGGCGAATAACGGTTTTGCAGTTTCTCACTCGCACCACCGCACTCACAAATTGCAAGACGCAAATTTGCAGTGGAAGCGGGTTTGGTGGCCGCAGGAGAAGCGCTGGGTAAGATTGCACCTTTCTACAAAGGCGATTAAAACCTTGCAACACAAGGGTTTGGAAATCATGGCGAAGGAAGCTGGAATTAACCTGTACAAGCTTTAAAAAACTTGGCTAAATTAAAATGAGGGCGATCGCACACTTGAGAGTGCGATCGCCCTTACTTTTAGAGAAAAACCTTTACTAGAGCACTTTTCGGCATTTCAGTAAATAAGTAGTCATCTCGCCTTTGCCTTTAACTTCGATCGCGCCGCGGTTTTCAAAGGAATACTTTTCTCGCAACTGCTGATAAGTTGTCTCTGTTACCTGAATACACCCCGGCAAGCCGTGAGATTCCATGCGGGAAGCGGTGTTAACGGTGTCTCCCCACAAATCGTAAATAAATTTTTTAATACCGATGACTCCGGCGACAACCGGGCCGCTGTTGATGCCGATTCTGATGCTGAAATCTTGATTGTGGATATTGCTGAAGTCAGTAATTGCCTGCTGCATATCGATGGCCATTTCTGCGATCGCTTCTGCGTGATCCGGGCGAGGAATTGGCAGCCCTCCTACTACCATGTAAGCGTCGCCAATCGTCTTAATTTTTTCCAAACCGTGCCTTTCTGCTAGGTTGTCGAAGGTCGAAAAGATGTCATTCAGCAAGGCTACTAATTGCGTTGGAGAAACTCGCGAGCTCAATTGAGTAAAGCCCACTATGTCCGCAAACAAGACAGTAACGTCAGCAAAAGTATCTGCGATCGTACTGTCTCCTCGCTTCAACCGATTTGCTATTTCTTCAGGCAAAATATTCAACAACAAGCGTTCTGATTGTTCCTGTTGAACTCGCAGTGCACTTAAAGTATCATTCAGAGCATTAGTTCGTTCTTTCACTCGAAATTCTAACTCTTCATTCAGCTTGTAAAGCGCCATTTCAGCCCGCCTGCGGTCTGTGATATCCGTACCGATTGCCAGCATTCCCGCGAACTTTCCTGCCGCGTCAAACAGCGGTTTATTTGCCCAGGATACCCAAACGCGATCGCCGCTGCGCCGGATACTTTCATTTTCATTTCGCGTATATTGTTCTGGGTTTTGCAAAATATCTCTCAACTTTGCTGCCAAGTCATTTCCTGTTGTATCTGTCTTGGGAATAATTGTTCCCACGGCGTTTTTGCCAATTATCTCTTTTTCATCGTAACCAAAAAACTTCTGTGCAAATTCGTTAAAAAAAGTAATATTTCCTGCCCTATCTATTTTTAAAATAATGCTGTTAGCATTTTCCACTAATTCCCGATACTTAATTTCGCTTTGCCGCAGCGAATCCTCTGCTGAGGCGCGTTCGGCTACTGTCGCCGCCAACAGCAGCGATGTAACTACAATTACGCTCATAAAAGCCTGCAAAAATAAGATGGCCTGATTGATATTTTCCGCTTTGGCAATAAAAGGCCCGCCTCCCTGAGAACCGCCCCAAATGGCGATACTGGATACAATAAAAGATGCTAAAACCGCCCCTACCTGACCGAATTGAATGGTTGCCCAAATTACTAAGGGAAATGGCAAGTATTCGAGGGGATAACCGGAGAGATTACTTTCACTTTTTGAGTTGTAGATTAGCCAACTGACTGTTACTAATAACAGCAGGCCTATTCCGGCACCGATGCGATTGAGAATTGTTTGAGAAGCTGTATTTGGTGAAGGGCGGGGCGCTGGTTTGTGGTTGTATATAATCAACAGCAGGGGAGTAAAAATTAACACTCCTAATGTATCTCCGAGATACCAATTCCATCGAATATGCCAATATTCGCTCCAGTCAACTAAACCCGTTAAACACAGGCGTAACGTGCCGAGAGTGCAGTTAATTTGAGTCGCAACTAGAGCGCCGCCCCAGACTAAATTGACTACATCTATGAGCCGAGATAGTGATGAGCGAAAGTTGAGTTTTCGCAACAAAGCAAATGCAAAAAAAGCTTGCAAGCAAGCACTGAACGCAGCTAACAATGCACTAAAAAATGACATTTTGTTGATAGTCTCGAACAAAAATACGCCTAAAGCTATTCCCGGCCAAACTCGCCGACCCAATAATAAAAGTGCAGCTTGTGCAATTCCTGCCGGCGGCCAGACGCAGCTAGCTAATGTATTGACGCCTGGGATTGAAATTGCTATTTTTCCTCCCAAAGCGTAAGTAAAAGCAATGGCAGCTACTTTTGCTAAGTATTGCGAATTTCTAGATTGAGTAAATCGCAGAAACTGATTTTTGTTGGGGTTCATACTGAGTATTATATGTTTAACTAACTATAGCAACCGCGACCGAATATTAGGACGTTCTTAATTGCTGAAACATGAGTTGTTATATTGCTTATTCCTTCTTTTTCTGCTGAGCGAAGTCGAAGGGCTTTTTTCCTTACTGCTATAACTTGATGCCTGTAAGAAAGTAAGTGTTCATCTCCCCTTTGCCTTTAACTTCGATCGCGCCGCGACTTTCAAATACATACTTGTCCTGCAATATATCATAAATTGCAGACGTGACTTGAATACACCCCGGCAAGCCGTGGGATTCCATGCGGGAAGCGGTGTTAACGGTGTCTCCCCATAAATCGTAAATAAATTTTTTAATACCGATTACTCCGGCGACAACCGGGCCGGTGTTGATGCCGATTCTGATGCTGAAATCTTGATTGTGGGTATTGCTGAAGTCAATAATTGCCTGCTGCATATCGAGGGCCATTTGGGCGATCGCCTCTGCATGATCGCTGCGGGGCATTGGCAATCCTCCTACTACCATGTAGGCGTCGCCAATCGTCTTAATTTTCTCCAACCCGTGCTTTTCTGCTAGGCGATCGAAGGTGGAAAAAATGTCGTTTAGCAAGGAAACTAATTCCGGCGGAGAAATTTGGGAACTAATTTGGGTAAAACCGACTATATCTGCAAACAATACTGTTACTTCGGAAAAAGTATCGGCGATGATGCTTTGGTCTTGTTTTAATCTGTCGGCGATCGCTTGCGGTAAAACGTTGAGCAGGAGACGGTCAGATTTTTCTTGTTCTAAGCGCAAAGCTGCCTCAGCTTGTTTGCGAGTTGTGATATCTTGAACAGTACCTTCGTAATAAAGCAAATTTCCATGTCTGTCGCCGACAGTATAAGCATTCTCCGCAATCCAAATTATACTGCCATCTTGGCGGTAAACTTGAGATTCAAAATCTGATACCTTGCCGTTTTCTCGCATTAAATTAATGACTTCGGCGCGGCGTTCTGGGCATACATAGAGCTGGCGGTTAATATTAGTTAAATTTGCCTTCAACTCTTCAAAGGAACTATAACCGTAAATACGAATTAAAGCAGGGTTGACGCTGAGATATTCCCCATCGGGAGTAGTTTGAAAGATGCCGACGATCGCATTTTCAAAAATGCTGCGGTATTTTGCCTCAGCTTGTCGCAGCGCTTCTTCAGCGCGCTGGCGTTCTCGCGCTTCCACTGCGAAAGTTACAGAGTCTGCTAGAGAAACAGCGAAACTTTGTTCTTCAATCGTCCAATAGCGGGGCATTCCTACGTGTTCTAAACAGAGGACTCCTGCTGTTTCTCCGCCTATTTGAATCGGCGTATCTAGCATGGAAGTGATGCCGCACGGAATTAGGTAAGATTCCGCAAATTCTCTAGTTCTAAAATCGTTTTGCGCGTCAAAGGCAGCAATTGCGCGTTCTTCTCGGAGTGCTTGGAAATAGACAGGATAGTCTGCTTCTGCTAATTCCAAACCGTCTGAGTGCTGGTTGAGAGTGCGATCGAACAAATCCAGGCACTCGATCTTGGATTTAGTGCGATCGTACAGCCAGACGCTCGATCGGGCAACTTCCAGAGTACGGCTAGCAGTTTCAGTTATTTCTTGAAGCGCCTTTGTTAAGTCGCCTTGATTCAGCGCTTTATTTTTGGCTAAATCAATTAATGCCGATTTCTGTTTCTGTAGCTGAAGTTCGCTGTGTTTCAGGGCATTTGTCCGCTCTTCAACTCGGATTTCCAGCTTTTCATTCAGCTTTTGCAGCGCTATTTCAGCTTTTCGGCGAGCGGTGATATCTGTGCCGATGCAGAGGATTCCCAGGATTTCTCCCGCTGAACCAACCAGCGGTTTATTTGCCCAAGATACCCAAACGCGATCGCCACTGCGCCGGAGGTTTTCATTTTCATAGCTGGTAAAGCGATCGGGATTTTGTAAAATTTCATGATAAACCAACTGTAAGTTATTCCCTTCGATGTCTGTCTGCGGAAGAATTGTTCCCATTGCATTTTTACCCAGGATTTCTTCCTGAGTGTAGCCAAAGAATATTTCGGCAAATTCGTTAAAAAAAGTAATATAGCCGTCAGCATCCAATTTCATAATAATGCTGCTAGCATTTTCCACCAATTCTCGATATTTAATTTCGCTTTCTCGCAGGGAATTTTCTGCCTCAGCGCGTTCCGCTACCGTCGCTGCCAATAACAGCGAGGTAATTGTAACTACAGCCATAAAAGCTTGCAAAAATAAGATAGCCTGAGTGATATTTTCGGCTTTGGCTATGAACGGCCCCCCTCCCTGAGAACTGCCCATAATTGCGATGCTTGAGACAATGAACGATGCTAGGACAGCGGCTCGTTGACCGAATTGGAGCGCCGACCAAATTATGAAAGGAAACGGCAAATATTCCAGGGGATAACTAGAAATAGAAGCTTCATTTTTCGACACAAAGACAAGCCAGCTCACCCCAATTAATAATAATAACCATACTGCCCGCCAAATTAAATATCTTTGCTGGCGGCCTGTTTGTCTTTTTAAACGATCGGCGGTTACTTTAGGGCGAAAAAATATTAGGATTAAGGGAGTTAAAATTAAAACTCCCATTGTGTCTCCCAACCACCAATTCCATCGAACAGACAAATATTCTGTCAAATCTACTTTGCCCGCTAAATATAGGGAAAACGCGCCAATCGTGCAACTGATTTGAGTAGAAATTAGACCGCCAAACAAGATTAAATTAACTACATCTTTCAAGCGAGCGAGAGATGGACGAAACCCCATCCAGCGCAGGGCAGTTACTGCAAAGACAGCTTGCAGAATTGCCCCGGCGTTTCCTCCCACCCAAACCGCAAATATCTGTTCATTTGGGTTAACCAAATTTAGCAGAAATGTACCCAAAACTATGGCAGGCCAGACTTTTCTCCCAAACAATAAAATTCCCGCTTGTGCAATTCCTGCGGGGGGCCACACCGAGGCCGCAAAGGGACTAACACCTTGAATTGAAATTGCTAGCCTCGCCCCCACGGCGTAAGCGACAGCAACGACAGTTACTTGAGCTAAGTACCGCCCAATTCGGGATTGAGGGAATCGCAGAAACTGATTTAGGTTCAGATTCATACCGAGTTTTAAGTTTTAGGGAATTTCACATCTCAAGGAAGTTCGGCAACGGATTTTGTAACGGATGTAACGGATGTAACGGATGTAACGGATGTAAAGGATAGAAGGAAGAGGGAAGAGGGGGGAGAATCTCATATTTGTAAAAACACTTCTTCTGGCTCCTTCTTTCTCACTCTTTCCTCTTGTATCCTGCCTCCCAACTCCAATTTCTAGGTTGGCTTCAAAAGTGAGATGCTCCCAAGATTGGAGCTAATGTAGGGTGTACACCGCGCACATTGCAAGCCTAAATATAGGTGCGCGGTGCGCGCACCTTACCAATTATAAAGGCTTAGTTGATGGCGGCTTCAATCCACTGTTTTAAAGTAGAATTTACTTCATCAATGAGAATTTCATGTGATTTGTGAGTTGCTCTTTCCACGACTTCAACTTTGCCTGCTTTCAGCGAACGGCCCGGAACAATGCGATAGGGAATGCCGATTAAATCAGCATCTTTGAATTTAACTCCGGCTCGTTCGTCGCGGTCATCTAGTAACGTTTCAATGCCAGATTGGTTGAGTTCTGCATAGAGTTTTTCGGCGACTTCTACTTGTTGGGCGTCGGAAATATTGGGGATGCTAATGATGGCGTGATACGGCGCGATCGCCACTGGCCAAATTATCCCATCTTTGTCGTAGGATTGTTCTACGGCTGATTGAGCTAGCCGCGACACGCCGACGCCGTAGCAGCCCATCATAAAGGGCATTTCTTCGCCTTGTTCGCTGGTGTAGGTGGCGCCCATTGCTTGGGAGTATTTGGTTCCTAATTGGAAGATGTGGCCGACTTCGATGCCTCTGGCGCTTTGCAAGGTTTGTTCGGGGTTGTGCACTGCCCGATCGCCCTTTTTGGCTGTTCTGACACCTACAACCGTTGCTGGTAGCGGAAATTCTTTATCCCAATTAGCCCCGACAACGTGGTATCCTGATTCGTTTGAACCTGTGACAAAGTTTGTCAGGTCAACTGCAGTGCGATCGACCAAACGCAAAAACTTGGGAGATACCCCCCCTTGCCCCCCCTTGGTAAGGGGGGGTTGGGGGGGGTTGGAGGCGATATAATCATCAGCAAGATCCGGAGCCATATAACCCAGAGGTAAAGATTTAGCCGCCCATTTCCGCTGAGCTTCCGCATCGGGAACAGTCAAAAATAAAACAGTTTTAGCTTGATAGTTGCCCGCTAACTTCGTCAACTCATTCAGCAACTTTACCTGATTCACATCTTGGTCGCCGCGAATGCTTACCAAGACCAAAACAGTCATGCCATTGTCGTAAACAGCTTGGTAAAGCACATTTTTGACAACTTGCGTCGGAGAACATTTCAAAAACTTGCAAAGTTTATCAATTGTTTCAGTTCCCGGCGTTTCCCGCTTTTCAAACGTTGCAAAGGGCGAGGGTTCCACATCAGCAGGCATCGATACAGCCTTTTCCACATTAGCTGCATACTGACCATCTTCAGTATAAAGAACTTCATCTTCTCCCGCTTCAGCCAACACCATAAACTCTTGAGAACCAGAACCGCCAATTGCTCCAGAATCAGCATCTACTGCTCGGAATTGCAAGCCCGATCGGCGCAGCATATTGCTATAAGCTTGAGCCATATCCTGATAAGTCTTTTTCAAACTTTCTTCGTTAGTGTGGAAAGAATAGCCATCTTTCATAATGAATTCGCGACCGCGCATCAACCCAAAACGCGGGCGAATTTCATCGCGAAACTTAGTTTGGATTTGATAAAGATGTAAAGGCAATTGCCGATAGGAACGAATCATATCTTTAGCAATTGTAGTAATTACTTCTTCGTGAGTTGGGCCCAGTCCCAATTCTCGCTGCTGCCTATCTGTCATGGCAAACATAATACCTTCAGCTTGAGTGTAGGTATCCCAGCGGCCGGATTCCCGCCACAAATCGGCCGGTTGCAATTGCGGGAGTAGACATTCTTGAGCGCCGGTAGCGTCCATTTCTTCGCGCACAATTTGAGATACTTTTTTGAGAACTCGCCACATTAAAGGTAGATAAGCGTAAATTCCGCTACCGATGCGCCGGATGTATCCGGCACGGAGTAATAGTTTGTGGCTGGGAATTTCTGCTTCTGCCGGGTCTTCGCGCAGGGTAACAAAAAGCATTTGAGAGAGTCGCATGGCTGATTTCCTTAAAATAGCGGATGAGTGTAATTTTAGATCAACTTCTGATATTATCAGAACTAAGCCCGATTTGATTAAATATATGAATAAAATTTGGCAAAACTACGAAAAAGGTATGGCAGTCTTTGATAATTGTCACTCTCCTACTGTGCAATCTCAATGGGTTGCCTTAAAAGATGAAATAGGAGAATTTGTTCGAGAACCTAATTTAAGCGAAATTTGGGATATTGTTCATGCTGCTGGTCGATTGCTTTACAAACTAATCGGAATTCCATTATATTTACTGGCCTATCCTACTGTTCGCAAACACAGTCAACGTTTCGAGGAGTACGGATGTATTCGCAGCATTCGCAATTGTGAGGGTAAATGCTGCGGCAAAAAATCGTAGGGTACGCTGCGGCGCACCTGATATCATGTTTGTTGAAGGACCCGCAATTACATTCTAATTACCGAATTCAAAAAACAATGCAACTTTAGGCAAGCGCCCAACCCATATCCCGTAACTAATTCTCAATCTCAAATCTCACATCTAAAATCGCATGACCAGATTTATTCACGACCAATTTGCCAAACAGTATCTGAAAGAACTATTAACCCCTCTCGGTAATGTAGAAACCAGCCGGGATGTCGCTGGAGAAGTGAGGCAGGTTGACGTTTTATTTTCCCCGAAAGCAGAACCGGAAGTCGAAGCAACAGCCCTCGGCATTTTGGGTCAAATTGCAGCAAAACCCGCTGTATTTGAACCCTTCCGCAGCCCCGTCCAAATCGGAGAAATTCGCAGTTGTCTGGGCAAACTCTTCGATATCCACGGCGAATTTGAACGCGCGGCAGTTAGAGAAAATACCCGGATTGCAGAGACAGACTTGCCCCAACTCTGGATACTGTCGCCGACTGTTTCCGACACGATATTAGCTGGATTTCGAGCGATTCCCGAACCGGAAAATTGGGTAAGTGGAGTTTATTTTATGGGCCCATCTCTGAAAGCAGCGATTATTGCCATTCACCAACTCCCCCGGACTCCAGAAACCCTGTGGCTGAGAGTTTTAGGGAAGGGAAACGTGCAGAAGCAAGCTATTGCCGAATTGAGAGAGTTACCCTCAGATAATGTCTTTCGGTTGAATGCGTTAGAATTGTTGTACAACTTGCGAACGATATTAGAAGTCCGCCAAGACATAGATCGAGAAGATCGGGAGTTAATTATGGAACTGTCACCCCTCTACTTGCAACGGCTGGAAGATGCAACTCAGCGCGGTATCCAGCAAGGTATTCAGCAAGGTATGCAGCGCGCTCAACGCCTGATGGTTGAGAATCTGCTACAAGTAAAATTTAGTGAGATTGATGAAGAATTAGCCCAAATAATCGAGCCTTTGATTCAACTAGATCCCCTCGCTAGCACGCGGCTGATTATGCTGCTCGATCGCTCTGAATTGCTAGCTCATTTTGAACAAAAAAATCAACCGGAATCCTGAGTCAGCATCGCACTCTACAATCGGTAGGGTGCGCTCAATAAGCTGCTACGCATTTAAATTGAATCCAGAGACGGGCAGGATGCCCGTTCCACAATAATTGTAGAAAAATTGACTTTCAAATTAGATGCACAACAGCTTATCACTTTACTATTTATTATCGACCAAATCTGGAGTTAATTATGGAACTATCACCCCTCTATTTACAACGGCTTGAAGAAGCAACTCAGCGAGGTATCGAGCAAGGTATTGAGCAAAGTAAACGCGAGATTCTTGAGAGTATATTACAAGTAAGATTTGGCGAGATTGATGAAGAATTATCCCAACTAATCGAGCCTTTGATTCAACTAGAACCCATCGAGATCGCGCGACTGATTATGCAGCTCGATCGCCCGCAATTACTCGCTCGTTTTGAGCCTGAAAATCCAACGGAATCCTAACTCGGTAGCGAACTCTACGATATGTAGGGTGCGCCGAAGATCACTTTACTACTATTGATAATGGGTGACGCCCCCCGCCTCAAACTTGCCACTTTTATGCGAACTCGGCTGCTATCAGCCCCAGAAAGACTGATTTCTGACTTTAGACGGATTTATTTTTTAGCTCCCACAGCCATAATAAGCAGTAAGGATGAGATAACTAAAGAACTGATTTACTACTCATCCCAATTTCACTAATAAGGCCTTCCGTAAGATAAAGCCGAACCCAAACAAACCATCATCTAAAGATTACAAAATCCCCTATAAAAAAGTTGGGGACAATTTTCTTCATGCCGAGTTAGGCATAAAAACTTAGGAGGTAAATTATGTTTGAAAGCGAGTTATTAATGTCGCTGTACAGTCCCAAATTTAATATTGCCCAAATGCCAGTAGAAATAGATGTGCCATTTGACCACCCCGATATCGGAGGGCTGATGTTTTTAAGCCCTCAGTTTTTCGTGGCATTAATCGCCGGAGTCATTATGGCTTTCGGCTTCCAATTCCTGTTAACAAATTTCTCGATCGCCGCCAAGATATCAAATTGGGACGAGGCTTTACCCGACGATGACGATGATGATGATGAGTCCGAAAGTTTAGGCAAGAAAGTTCGGAAAATCGAAGGTTTAGTCGGGGGTTGGATTTTAGTCACGGTTAACCTGGCTTTATTTTTGGGTTGTTTTCTGGCCGTCAAACTAACTTCAATTGCCAGCGTAGACGGAGCGGCAATTATTGGTGTGGTCATCTGGGCTGCGTACTTTTTAACCCTGGTGTGGCTCGGTTCTAGCGCCGTCGGTTCTATGATCGGTTCCTTGATCAAAACTGCTTTTTCAGGCGTTCAAGGCGTCATGGGTACTGCGGGTGCTGCGATCGGCGGCAAGATGGCTAGCGACCAAATGGTCAATACTGTAGAGGCATCTGTTGCTGCTGTACGCCGCGAGTTGAGTTCGGCGGTAGACCCGGATAGCATTCGCGAAACACTGCAAGATTATGTGGGTTCTTTGCAGTTACCGAAACTAGATGTTAAGGAAATTCGCGGTCAATTTGAAAAGTTGCTGGGCGATGCAGATATCAAATCTCTTGCGGGAAGCGATGTTCTGAAGAATGTTAACCGCCAGACTTTTGTGGATTTGATTAAGAGTCGCACAGACTTTTCTCAAGAGGAAATAACTCAAGTTGCCGACCAACTCGAAGGCGTTTGGAAGCAAACTTTCGGCAAGCAGCAAGAGCAGAAAGACCCGAATTTAGAGTTGGTGGATTTTCTCAAGTTTGCCGCTCCCGATTTGCTGAAGTCTGACGAACTCAACGCCAAGCTGTCTCAAATTCTGGAAAGTAGGGAAAACAAATCGGGCTCCAGCAGCCCCATGAAGCGAGCGATGCAGTTGGGTGTCGAATCTCTTATGGGCACTGTTTTGTCGCGGACGGATTTGTCTGATTTGGATGTTGAAAAAATCTCTGGTCAGTTGCAGCAACTGACAGCCAAAGGGACGGAACAAGCTAAATCTTTGGCTTCTATGGTGGGCGACAAAGTGCCTGCGCTGCCTTTCAATACAGCTAAGGCTGATGTGGAAAACTACTTGATGAATGCCCAACCTTGGCATCTCAACCGGGAGACAATCAAGCAGGAATTTAGGGATGTGATTTACGACCCGGAAGCTTCTCCGGGGGCAGTTTTGCGCCAGTTAGAGCTGTTTAATCCAGATTATTTTGTAGGTATTCTGGGCCGCCGTGAGGGGTTTGCTCCTGAACAGGTGACGGAAATTGCCGAACAGCTTGAAGGTGTCCGACAAGAAGTGTTGGAAATTGTGCAAGCTGCTGCTGGTGAAGAACAGTCTCAAGATTTGCGGAGTCGGATTGAGAATTATTTGCGATCGACCGGCAAGGAAGAATTGAATCCTGAAGGTATCGAGCGGGATTTCCAAGCGCTTTTGGAAGATCGGGATGCTGGTTTTGAGGCTTTGCGCGATCGCCTGTCGCAGTTTAACCGCGATACTTTGGTGCAGTTGCTGGGTCAGCGGGAAGATTTCAGTCCAGAGGAAGCCGATCAGTTAATCGGGCGGCTCGAAAGTTCGCGCGATCGCGTGATTTCTAAAGCTCAAGAATTGCAAGAGCAAGCGAAATCGAAAGCCCAAGAATTGCGGCAAAAGGTAGAAGACTATCTCCGCAATACTAATAAGGAAGAACTCAATCCCGAAGCGATCGAGCGCGAGTTTCAAACGCTGTTAAACGACCCGGAAGCCGGATTTAAAGCGCTGAGAGAACGCTTGTCTCAATTCGACCGCGATACGCTGGTGCAGTTGCTGTCACAGCGCCAAGACCTCAGCGAAGAACAGATCAATCAGACGATCGACCGGATCGAATCTGTGCGCGACAACATTATCCACGCGCCGCAAATAGTTGCAGATAGAGCTAAGCAACAGTACGAGGAAGTTACTGCAAAAATTGGCGAGTACCTGCGGAATACCAACCTGGAAGAACTCGATCCAGAAGGCCTCAATCGGGATTTGACTAAATTGTTTGAAAATCCGAAAGAGGGTGCTTTGGCACTTCGGGACAGACTTTCTCAGGTCGATCGCGAAACTTTAGTCAAGCTGCTTTCACAGCGGGAAGATTTGAGCGAAGAACAGATCAATCGGACGATCGATCGCGTGCAAGATTCGCTTCGCAGCATCGTGAAATCGCCCCGCCGCTTGGCCTCTCGCGCTCAAAAAACAGTCCGGGATTTCCAAGGAAGTTTGGAAAATTACTTGCGGAATACGGACAAGGAAGAACTCAATCCTGAAAGCATCAAACGCGATTTGCAGTTGCTGTTTAGCGAGCCGGGAATGGGGATGCAAAGTTTGGGCGATCGCCTGAAGCACTTCGATCGATCGACTCTGGTAGCATTGCTGTCGCAGCGGGAAGACATCTCGGAAGAGGAAGCCAACAAAATTGCCGACCAAATTGAATCTGTCCGCAACCAAATTGTCGAACAAGTTCAAATGGTTCAGGACAAGTTTCAGTCAGCAATGGATGGTATTTTCGGAAAAATCCGGGATTACCTCAATTCGCTCGATCGACCAGAGCTCAACTACGAAGGCATCAAGCGGGACTTGCGTAAAGTGTTTGATGACCCGCAGGCAGGATTTGACGCGATTAAAGAGCGTTTAGGTGAGTTCGATCGCGGTACTTTAGTTGCCCTGCTGAGTTCTCGTTCCGATATTTCCGAGACTGACGCTCACCGAATTGTTGACCAAATGGAAGGAGCCAGGGACAGCGTTTTATTGCGATCGGAACGCCTGCAACATGAAGCCAAAAAACGCATCAAACAGCTCAAGAAAAAGACCAAGCAGCAAGCAGAAGATGCGCGCGAAGCGGCAGCAGCCGCAGCTTGGTGGCTGTTCGGTACGGCTCTGACTTCTGTGGTGGTTTCCGCTTTGGCTGGAGCAATAGCAGTCAACGGTATTTCGGGTTTGTTTAGCTAGATTTTCAACGAGTTTGAAATAAAGTTCTCCTGATTCTAGGCTGGCTGTTTGCCAGCCTATTTTCTTTGGAATGATATCATGTCCGGTTGATTTGGTGGCATTGGAATTATTATGCAGTGCGAGCGTCCTCGCTCGCGATCCATACCGCGAGCGAGGACGCTCGCACTGACATTATCCAAATATATGATTCCGATGCCACCGAAAACGATATTATTTATCGCCGATCGAACTAGGAGGAAATACTTTAGATAAAGCTAGGGACAAATCCCCAAAATTAGGGAGGGCAACTGTCTCGTTAGGCAGAAAAATTCTCTTGACGCGATAACCAAATTTGCCTTGCGAATTCTGATAAGGTTCGCTGTAACATTCCAAACAAATTTCTAATAAATTAAATATCCAATAATCAGAGATACCCGCTTCAGCATAAAGGGGCAACTTGACTTGTTTGTCGTAATTCAAAGAAGAATCCGCAATCTCAATCAGTAACAATATATCCGCTGTTGTGGGGTGACAGGATAAATAGTCATCAGGGCGATTTTGCACGATCGCGCGATCGGGTTCAGGTTCGCTGTCATCCGGCAGAATAATCGGTTGTTGTCCCCGCAGTGTCGCCCTTTCTCCCAGCAGCTTAAATAACTCGCGTTCCAAGCGTGTCTCGCAAACAGAATGAGCCGTACCTTTAGCAGCCATGTTGACAAGTTCTCCCTTGATTAACTCCACTCGATCGTCCTCACCAAAGAACCCCAGTTCTGTCAGGCGGTGATATTCCGCTATGGTGAAGCGTTTTGCAGTTGCGATCGACATAACAGCCACCTCAATACAGGTCTGTTGCGATTATAGGCGATCGTCGATCGGCTAAACAATGCTAATCATGAACTCCGCTAACAACAATCGTGTCAAATTTGCCTCATCCTTTGGTTGCAAATTTTCCCAATTTTGGTTAATTTACTCCCCGAACTTATGTCCGGGATCATCTCTGTCTTAAGCAAGATTCTAGCATCACTCTTTATTAGGTACTTTAACTTAAGTAGCAAACAAAAGTTTTCTCACAAATAAGAAAACTGAGCAATACATATTATTTTGGAGGCTTGAATGACATTTACTACTGCCGGTGCTTACGACCAAGGAAAAGCAGATATTCAGAGCTTGAGTGTAGACGACCAATTAGGTTTGCTGTGGTTTGTTTATACCGAAATGGGCAAGTCAATAACACCAGCGGCTCCCGGTGCTTCCGGTTCCGAAATCGCTCAGGGTTTGTTCGAGCAAGTCAAACCGCTGCCCCACGAAGAACAACTACAAGTAATGCGCGACATTGCCTCAAAAGCCAATACTGAAATCAGCCGGATGTACGGCTCAATGAGTCCTGAAACCAAGCTGGCTTTTTGGTATTTCCTAGCAGTAGGAATGGACGAAGGAACTATTATTCCTATGCCTCCCGACTATCAACTTCCCGAAGCAGGAAAAGCTTTATTAGGAAAGGTTCAGGGGATGGACTTTCAGCAACAAATTGATTTCCTTCGCGGTACAGTTTTAGAAATGGGTGCTGAAGCCGCTCCGGGGGCTGGCATTTAAAAATAGGACTTACGAAAAAAAACCCGGTTTCTCGGAGAATATTGGGTGCGGGAACGACGCATTTAGGAAGAAACCCGGTTTTTAGCCGTTTGATGGGTAAGCTGTTGTGCATTTAAATTGTATGTTGAGGGCGGGCTCTTCGGCCCACCCCACAAGAGTGAAAATTTATTTTACCATGCAATTTAAATGCGGATTAGCTTAAGTTCTCAAAAAGATTACTAAGTAGCTCAAACTAATACGCCGCGCCAGAAACCAGGCTTCTTCAAGAAACCGGGTTTTTGGCTGTTGTGTTTTTTTAGGTTTACGGCGAAGATCCGCACTTTACAGCTAATAACTGAATTCAACGGCTCTGTTTCCCACAACTTCCGGCGCAGCGACTTTTAAACGCATATCTTCGCAGGCAAATGTTAGCAAGGGCTGACCTAAGTTTAAACTGCCAAAAGGACTTTCTTCTGCCACTTCTAATTCGCCTTTAATCAAACCGATGCGAGACTCTAATCCTCCTTTAAACAACAGCAAATTGCGGCGGTCAGCGCTGAAAACATTCCCGCTAAAAGGCAGCGGTAAGGCTAAAGTTTGTTGGCTGTAATTGAGGCTGCACAGTTGACGGTTTCCTTGGCTAACTGTGACGCGGTAGCCTAGCGGTGCTGCCTTTACCGAATCGCTGCCTTCCCAACTAAATTGAGCTAATTCTTTAGGAAGTCCCCAAATTTCGCGCCCGCCGGCTACCGAGTTAGGATTGTCTACGTAGATGTGGGAAATCCAAGCGCCCCATTTTCCAGAATAATTGGCGATCGCGCTAACTACAATTAACTCATTGTACTCCATCACCGAACCCAACCCATAGGAGGATATATAAATGCCAGCTAGGGTTTTTCCGGGCAATAAAGAGACAATTTCTAACTCAGAGGGAACCAAGGGGCGCACTCGTGCCACATCTACCAATTGTAAAGTCCCAACAGCATAACCTTGCAGATTCCAAGGTGCAGATGGATATACCATTTTAAGTGATTTAATGTCTGATATTTTATACTTATTTTAGCTTGGCGCTTCAAAAAGCAACAATTTTTGGTATTTGTTCACAAGTTGTTAGTAACTGAGATGTTGCACTATTCTCAATAAGCTTTTTATGAACAGGCTTTTCGGCCTGTTCCACAAGAAAATTCACTCTTTGTGGAACAGGCATCTTGCCTGTTCTGGAGAATGGGGCAAGATGTGAGTAGTAATTTACTTTATTTAAACAAATTAATAGGTGACGATAAATTTGATGAATAGTTGACGTGGGTTATCTGTTGTATGGGGCGGGTTTAGTAATATTGTTAGTAGGAATTAGATATTATTCGTAAAACCCGCCCCTACAGATTTTATCAGCGTTAATCCGCGTTAATCCGCTTTAATCTGCGGTTAAAAACCTCCAAATCTACTTACTAGCATAACCCGTACTCACCAAAAACTCCCGCAACTTCCCAAAGAATTGAGTGCGATCGCGTCCTTGATAAACTTTCTCCAACAACTGCCAACCTTCCGCATCCTGGCCCATGACATACTTGTTCGCCATGAATGCCGCCAACACCCCCTTCACCTCCCCATCTTCACTCAGACGCTTGTTAGATTCCAGCCAAAGCTCAGCAGAATTCGTGTATACTTCCACCGGATACTGTTTGCTAACATCTTGCATTTTACCTTGGCGGTACTCCCAAACTTGCAGCGGGAAGCGAGAATCAGCATAATTTGTAAAAGCTTCCGCAAATCGCCCGTCCTGACTCTTGAACTCTGGGATATCATTTTTGCCAAAATCGACAATTTCGTAACTCACATTGCCCCAAAAATGCTTGAGATGAGTGTATTTTTTAGCCGCAGAGTCGTAGCGGTAAATAAACGAATAATTGCAGCAGCGGACGCCGCTTTTGATTGACACTAAATCTGCTAGCACTTCCGGTTCCTTGTCCCCATCCAAATCACGTATTCGCAGCGATAACAAACGTCCTTCCGATACTTCTTCGCTGGCTCTTTTGTCGGGGTTATCTACTAGAGAACGAGTCGGAATCAGCACGGGTTCTTCTAATAAACTTTGACCGTCGCGGAGAATTCTGATGCGGAGATTTTTAGCATTTTCTGCTTCTTTTACGAAAGAAACTTCCGCCCGAACTTTCCCCGATTCCGAGGTTTCTGTTGTTCTCGGCGGGCCGATATTCGGCGGAACTTGGGCGATATATTCCGAAGGAATTAAGGCAGTTTGGCCGGGTTTGGCGATCGCCTGACAGAAAAAACTTGCTACTTCGGCGCGAGTAGCATTGCGTGTAGGTTCTAGCTGTTTAACAGCAGGATAATTGACCACAAGTTGTTTTTCTGTGGCGGCGGCGATCGCACTTCTGGCCAGTTCGGGAATGTCCCGCGCATCTTCAAAAGTCGCATCCAATATCTCAGCCGCCGGCCCCGCAGGTGTATATTTCAAGCCACTGGTTAAAGCTACCAAAACCTGCCAGCGGGTAACATTCAAAGTGGGGTTAAAGATACTGCCACTGTATCCAGACATAAAACCCGTCTGATAAGCTTCTCGAATTGCTTTAAAACCCCAGTAATTCGTGGGAATATCTGCAAAGTCGATCGGATTGCGGACGGTTTTGGCATCGGGAAAAGCCATGCGAACCATTGCTGCAAACTCAGCGCGGCTGACGGGGCGATTCGGCCGAAAAGTGCCGTCTTCGTAGTAGCCGCTGATAATTTTTTTCTCTGCTAACTCCTCAATGCAAGCTTGAGCCCAATGGTCTTTAACATCCTGAAATTTGGCTTGAGCAAATGCCGGCGCTACATTCAGACCCGGAAACACCAAATTCCCGATGATTATCCCTAAAGCTACGACGAAAGCAATTACAGCTTGACTTTTGTGCGATCGAACCATATAACAGCCTCCTCTACTTGCAAATTGGCGATCGAAAGTTTCGGAAAATTTAGATAATATCCAGTATATTAGCCGGATTTAATACCATTTATTAAAAATTTAGCTGCGACCAGGGACACGGCAAGGCCGTGTCCCTACTTTTTCCAGTTGGTATAATAAAGCTTACTTCGACTCTAAAGTCATCTCCATCACCATTTTTGTTGTGATTGGTGATTCTTGAGAACTGCCAGCAGTTTTAGCACTCATTTCGCTATTTGAACTAACAGACCAAGTAGACCGAACAGGAATTAATCTATCCAAGCGCATTGTGGTTGCTCCCCGACCCTGAGAAGCCAAAGATTTTAGGGTTAAGGTAGTTCCCGGAGGCAGTTGGGGAGAGGTAATATTTTGAGGGTTTGCTTGCTGCTCTACACTTACATTTACAGAGGCAACTCCATCTTGCCAGCTAGCCAATTCATAGGTAGAAATGTCATTCACCTTTATGCCACTGAAATCAGAGGAAGAAGAAACGCGCCATTTTGCTCCTTTTCCGACTGCTTCTGCGGGCAGCGACGAGGCAACTTGCTCTAGAGATTTAGACATTTGTCTAACCATTTGTTTGAGGTTGTTGTCAGCTTTTTCGGGCAAAATAAAGTTACCTCCTTTATGAAAACCGCGATTGTCCATGATGAAAGAGCCTTTCACTCCCACCATGCTTTTGAGTGCGGAACGCATGGCATCTCGGACGGCTGGCGGCATATTTCCAGTATCGCCGACGATATCTGAGTTAGTATAAGCAAACTCGTAGTGAATATCGCCGTTGGGATCAATTTTAGTGACTTTTGTCTCGAAAGTCATCACCGATACTGGAATTTTAGCCCCAGGCGAAGACCGACCGGATGCGGATATTTCCATATCCATTTTTACGGTCATAACAGTTGTTTGTTTGACATCAATAGCTGGTTTTAAACGCAGTTGCTGTCGGGGTTCCACTCCCGGATTTAGCAGTACCACTTGCGGGGTTTTCGAGTTGGGGGCAGGCGCGGATACACCCCTGGCTGGCTGCTGCACTAGAAGTGGAGTTTCCGCACTCAGGGAAGCAGGAGAAAGCTCGATCGCCCATCCGGCGCTTACCAAGCAAAGAGATGCAATAAACTGTCTTTTTTTCATTAACTTAATTTCCTGGTATTTGAATGTTAGCCTGTTCCCACAGGCGATCGACTGTCACAAATTTGTAACCTTTATACAAAAGCAATGGAATTATTTTATCAGCAGAAGCTGCAACATCTTCGCCGCCGCAATAGCCATCGTGCAGTACAATAATAGATCCGTTTTCAGTTTGCTGCACGATGCGACTAATAACTTTCCTCACCCCCGGTCGCACCCAATCTTCCGGGACGACACTCCACATTACAGGGCGATATTCCCACTGTTGCAGTAACTCTAATGTTCGCGGCGTAAAAATGCCGTTGGGCGGCCGCACGTCCAGGATTAATTCTGGATCTAAATCGCAAGCTTTGGCAATTGCTTTCTGCGTGTCTTCTAAACTTTGTTTGAGTTCGTGGGTTTTTAGTTTGGGAAACGATATATGCTGATAGCCGTGGAGACCGATCCAGTGTCCGCGATCGTACACTTCTTTAGCCGTTTCGGGATGCCTGTCCACGCAAAAACCTAGCCAGAAAAAACTCGCTTTGATGTCGTATTTATCTAAAATTTTTAACAGTTGAGGTGTGTGCTGACGGTGCGGCCCGTCGTCAAATGTGAGGGCAATTTCTCGGCTGTTGATATCTCCCGTCCACAGACATCCGGGAAAAGCCGATTTGAGAATGGGATGAACGACAGGAAACAGGGGTGCTAATGGCATTGGTTAATGTTGTTTATTGCGATCGGGTAGAAATGAAGCTGCGTTACAATAGAATAAAGTTAACTCAATCGAGGTAAATATGACAACTGCCGTTGAGATTGGAACGCTAATTGTCCGCACGCCCGGAACTTGCGGCGGCCGCCCGCGAATTGCAGGAACTAGAATTACGGTAGAGAACATTGCTATTGATTTTAATGCGGGATGGACTCCTGAAGTAATTGTTCAAAAGAGAACGCACTTGAATTTAGCACAGGTTTATGCAGCCTTAGCTTACTATTATGCGAACAAAAAGCAAATTGACGCGGAAATAGCAGCAGAAAATGCTGAGTGGGAGCGCTTGGAAGCAGACTCTATGGCAGGTAAGCTATCGTGAGTAAGATTCGTTTATATCTTGATGAGGATATTCAGGAACAAGCTCTAATCTTAGCTCTGCGAAATTCGGGTGTAGATGTGATAACAACCTCGGAGGCTAACAGGCTGAGTTTTTCAGATGAAGAACAGCTCACTTGGGCAACCGAGCAAGGGCGAGTCGTTTACAGTTTTAATAGGAGAGATTTCAGCCGTTTACACAATATCTGTATTGCAGAAGAGAGAAGTCATGCTGGAATCATTCTTGCACAACAGCAGCGGTATTCAGTGGGCGCACAGTTGCGGGGACTTTTGAATTTGATTGCTGCTAAGTCAGCAGAGGAAATGATCGACCAACTGGAGTATCTTGGAACTTACATAAGAGATGAATAAAAATATGAAATAAACTTGAGTGAGTGCCGAATACTTAATGGTTTAACTCTTTTGATATAGCCTCAAACTATCTCCGATCGCATCGACCTCTATCTCGCGGTCGATGCGATCGCCCTACAGTGTCTTCCTATACTAAAAACTAGCACAACTAATCTACCAACCATCAAGGAGGAACAATGACCGAGGAATATTTAGCAGAACGAACAGTTTCAGCCGTATTTAAGGAAGAAGAACAATTAGACGGCGTAATTCGGCGGTTGCTCGATCGCGGAGTTTCCCGCGACCACATCTCAGTAATGGGAAAAAACTTTCAATCTAAAACTAAAATTGCCGGCTTTATTACTAAAAAAGATGTGATATTAGGCGGTCTGCGAAGCGGGGCGATTTTTGGTTCATTATTCGGTTCTTTTTTGGGTTTGCTAACAGGCGTCGGTGTCCTGTTTATTCCCTTTGTCGGTGCAGTAGTCTCGGCGGGCCCGCTGGGTGCGGTACTGTTGGGTGCAGCTAGCGGCGCGATCGCAGGTTCGGCCGGTGCGGGTCTAGTTTCTGCTTTAGTCACCTTGGGAATGCCGGAAGAGAAAGCGGCGTTGCTGATTTAGGGTATGAAAGACTAAATATGCAAATCATAGAAACCAGTATCCACAAAGCTTCTGGATTTTCAACTTATTTTTTTCATACCCTGATTAAGCAACGCCTGCAAAAGCGTAAATTTAGGAATTAAATGTTTGCGGTTTTATGCGCTGTAATGGCGTATTAGACTGCAACTGCGATACAATTAACAGTTAGTTTTCACATCAAGGTTATTAAGTTAGTGAGATTTTCCAAACCGGTAGGTTAAAGGTTAAGCACAGAGAGATTCCTAGTCAAAATGAATAGAAAATGGATTCTATATGACAAAGATGATAGGCAAGTCACCTGGCCAACTTGCATTAACAATTTGTCACCTATTAAAAATGCTATAGGGTCAGAGTTGCCAACATGGATAAAGCAGGCTTTCAATAGAAAGGGCATTTTCAATGAAGAGGAAATGGTGGTTCCGATTCACCCAATTTCAGTTTTAGGAGAATGTAGTACGGCTAAATACATTGACTGTCCAAATATTCCAAGACACCACATAGAAAACGCTAGAGATTGTGGAGGGGCACGCTATCTGGATGGCATTGGAGAATATTACTGGTTTGACTTCGATCTTGTTAGCTCGGACGGGACGCTAATAAAATTGCGTATGGTGGTTAATACAGGGGATGCTGACTGCAATGATGGCTTGTGGGGAGCAGTTTGGAGACGCAATACAGGGGAGCTTGTTGCGAACATCTTGAGTAGTGGCGATATGGAAACAACAATACAAGCCGTTTCAAAGAAATGTATCGATCTGTATAAGTCTTATGATATTTGGATTCCCCTCCTTTTCACTCACAAGTATGCCAACAACCTAGAATTGGAAAAACTTGTTGACCTAGCAATTCAAATTTGTTTTTATCCGAAGGCTGAGATTACTGATACTGGAAATATAAGCCTTTGGGAGTAAGCTGTCTAAAGCACGTTGGCAAAAGCGGGTTGACGAAAGGGTTTAGTAGCTATCTCAACTACAAGCTTGTAACATAGATCGGATCGAATCAATTGAGGTAATTAAACATGAAATTAACAGCAACGCCAAAAAAGGCGTTGCTCATTTACGGTATGAAAGGCTAAATATGCAAATCCTAGAAACCAGTATTCACAACGCTTCGGGATTTTCAACTGATTTTTTTCATACCCTGATTAAGCAACGCCGACAAAGCAACTATCTATCAAACCCGCGTTGAAGCAGGCGAATTTCTCGTGATGGCAGAAGTTCCCGCCGACCGATCGGGCGAATTTCAACTCTTGCTAGAAAGTGCAGGTGGCGAAGAAGTTTCAGTTAGCGAAATGACGCTGCCGCGCGCCGTTAAAGGTCGCTGCAATAGTCCGGCAGACTTATCTCCAGAAGTGCGATCGCACCTGTCGGAAGCAGCTCAAAAAACCTTTATGGAATCCTACAACGCCTCATTTGATGAAAGCAACGACTCGATACAAGCGGAACACACCGCTTGGGACGCCATTCATCAGCAATACGAAGAGGATGAAAACGGCGTTTGGACTAAGCCTTTAGCGAAAGTCTAGTCTTCCAATCGCAGTAAACTAATAAATAATACAATTAAGCCTCTAGAACTTTGATTCTAGAGGCTTTGACGATTTTAGATTTTAGATTTTAGATTTAAAAATGGTGCAAAACTTAATTCGTAAAAACTGGGAAATTACCGAAAGTCTCATTACTTTTTAAAAGTGATATAGCAATCCTCGCATCATTTGTGAATTTCTTACTCCCTCCCCTTGGTAAGGGGAGGGTTGGGGTGGGGTTAAAAATTTACGACTAATTTAGGATTGCTATATTGCACTAGGTTGCGTTGTCCAGTACAATCTATAAGCTTACAATAAAAAATTAAGTTAAGCAAATGCAAAAATACGTTTGTACAGTTTGCAATTATGTCTACGATCCAGAAGTAGGCGACCCCGACGGAGGCATAGAGCCCGGTACTGCCTTTGAAGATATCCCCGACGATTGGGTTTGTCCCACTTGCGGGGCGAAAAAATCCGATTTTGAACCAGAATAAGCGAGAAAAAAATTGTCCGATCGAATGCTCAAAATTACAGTCATCGGCGGCGGTGCAGCAGGTTTTTTTAGTGCAATTACCTGTGCCAAAACCTACCCGCAGGCCCGCGTCACTTTACTAGAAGCTGGCCGGCAACTCCTGGCAAAAGTTCGCATTTCTGGCGGCGGGCGCTGCAATGTGACTCACGCTTGTTTTGACCCTGGTGTTTTAGTGCAGAATTACCCCAGAGGAGGGAAAGCTCTGCGCGGTGCTTTTACTCGATTTCAACCCCGCGATACTGTAGAATGGTTTGCCGGTCACGGTGTGAAGTTGAAAACAGAAGAAGACGGGCGAATGTTTCCGATTACAGACGATTCGGGGACAATTGTTAACTGTTTGATCCGGGCTGCTGAGGATGCAGGCGTAAAAATTCGCACTGGTGATGCAGTCGTTTCTGTAAATAAATTAACATTGGAGGGCGGGCACGGGGGCACCGCCCCTACATTTGAAATTGAGTTGAAGTCGGGGGAGAGTTTTAAGTGCGATCGCATTCTTCTCGCTACAGGCAGCAATCCGTCCGGTTATAAGTGGGCAAAAGAGTTAGGTAATACTGTAGAACTGCCCGTTCCTTCTCTATTTACTTTTAATATTTCCGACAGCCGAATCAAAGATTTAGCCGGAATTTCTGTTCCTAATGCTAAGGTGAAATTGCCGGGAGCTAAATTAGAACAAAGCGGGCCTTTGCTAATTACTCACTGGGGTTTAAGCGGGCCTGCTGTACTAAAACTTTCGGCTTGGGGTGCGAGATTTTTGCACGATCGCCATTATAAAACATCTGTGCTGATTAATTGGCTTCCCCAGTACAATGCGGAAGTTTTGCGGCAGCAACTACTAGCAGTTAAGTCGCAGTTGTCGCACCGATTGATTGTTTCTAGCTGTCCGTTTCCGGTGCCGCGCCGCCTCTGGGAACGCTTGACAAGTTCGATCGGCATTGATGAGCAAAAACGCTGGGCCGACTTATCTAACAAAATCCTCGATCGCCTCCTGCAAGAACTCGTTCAAGGCGAATATCAGATTGCCGGAAAAGGCGCATTTAAAGAAGAGTTCGTCACCTGCGGCGGTGTCAACCTCAAAGAAGTCGATTTTAAGACAATGGAAAGCCGCCGCTGTCCCGGACTTTTCTTTGCCGGCGAAATCTTGGATATCGACGGCGTGACGGGCGGTTTCAACTTCCAAAGTGCCTGGACTACGGCTTGGTTGGCCGGAAACGCGATCGGCAAACCATCCGATTTTAGATTGTAGATTTTAGATTGGGGAATATTTGCTGTGTAAAGGTTTGGGAGTTGCGATCGGGCGATCGGCTTGCCAATATTAAGTTTTGTGTTATTTTTGAATTAAGGCGCACCAAATGTGTGTCAACTTCAGCTTGTAGACACAATTCGCAGTTTTGCGTCCTTCAACATCGGGTGAGATACATGAAAAACTTGAATCAAAAAACCCTAAAGTTCGATCGCAACCTTGAGGGCCATATTGACTCACCATTCATCGAAAAAAATGGCTTGCTGGAATTCAACCCCAAATTTATCACTCCCGAATTTTTAACAACCTGGACGTTTGAAACACACCTGTACGACGAACAAGTTGCGATCGACCACTTTGTCATCACATTTCCCAGCCGAACCGAACTCGAAAACTACGCCGCATCTTTCCGCCCCTTCGGTGCCAAAACAGTTGAAGGCCCAGACTTGTTCCCGATTAACTTTTGTGCGGAAAACATTAACGTTCCCTCCGATTTGTGGCTGCATTTAATGACCTTATTAATGCCAGCGGGCGGCTTAGTAGTATTAGATGCGCCCCACGCAGCCGGCGACCAAAAAAACCGTTTCCAAGAAGAAAGAGGATTAGAAGCAGTTCACCACGTCGCGCTTCGAGTCGAAAATGTGCAGAATGCTGCTAAAATATGGCAAAATAAAAACTTTAAACCGCTATCAGAGCGTCCTCTAGACTACGGCTCATTAACCCAGTGGTTTCTGCAAAACCCCGCCGGACAAATCATCGAATTAATAGAACGTCGCCCCGGCAACAACGCCACCTTTGACTGCAAAAACATCGCAGGTTTGCGCCTTAGCGAAATCGCAGTTTAGTAGGGCAGACAAGATGCCGGCCCCACAGTTCCCAATTCAAATTTCCCCATTCAAAATTTATCTCGTTCCCAGTCTCTGACTGGGAATGCCGATTCGGAGGCTCTGCCTCGTGTCTTTTCACTAATAAAATCTATGGTTGCAATAAAAATCCCCAAAGTCACTTTTCAACCCCCGACATTCAACTCAGTTGAAGAAGAACGCCGCCACCGCAAACAACGTTTAGCCGCCGCATTCCGATTATTTGCCCGCTTCGGATTCAGCGAAGGAATTGCCGGACACATCACCGTCCGCGACCCCGAACACCTCGACCATTTCTGGGTTAATTCTTTTGGAATGCACTTTAGTTTAATTCGAGTCAGCGACCTAATTTTAGTCAACCACAAAGGCGAAGTTGTTGAAGGAAATAAACCCGTAAACGAAGCAGCATTTGCCATTCATTCCCAAGTCCACAGCGCCCGCCCCGACGTAATCGCAGCAGCCCACGCTCATTCTCCCTACGGCAAAAGTTGGTCGAGTTTGGGCCGCCTGCTTGACCCGCTGACGCAAGATGCTTGTTCTTTTTATGAAGACCAAAGTTTATTTGACGATTACACCGGAGTTGTTTTGGAAATCGAAGAAGCTAAACGCATCGCCAAAACTTTAGGTGAGAAAAAAGCGATTATTTTACAAAATCACGGACTGTTAACAGTAGGTCAAACAGTAGATGAAGCGGCTTGGTGGTTTATTGCAATGGAACGTTCTTGTCAAGCGCAGTTAATGGCCGAAGCCGCGGGAAAACCAATTCTCATCAAGCCAGAATGTGCGCGTTTAACACAGCAGCAAGTAGGGTCTCACCGTATGGGATGGTTTAGCTTTCAACCGCTTTATGACATGATAGTGCGTCGGGAACCTGACTTATTAGATTAGAAACTCGGCGGTTGAAACCGCTACTACACAAACACAGTCCGCCTGCGGCGAATCAAGAATGAAGGGGGTATTAAAGCCGGATTTAGTATCAGAAGTGCAAAATTTATAAATTCATGCTGACACGGATTCCAGCCAAGGTATCAAATCCTCTTGACTGGTAAAATCTAACAATATTTCTCCTAAATCCTCTAATTCTTCGAGAGATAACTGTTGGATGCGAGTTTGAATTTCCGGCGAAATTTCACCAGTGCGCCGCACGAGTAGACGCAGGATTAATGCTGTTTGCCCCTCAATTATGCCTTCTTTGCGACTTTTAATAATAGCACCGCGCTGGTCTTCAAAAAACATTTCCCGCTTTTCCAATTCTTCTAATTCCTTAAGGGTTAAATTAGTTCGGCTGGCGATGGAAAAAGCTGTTTGAATTTCGGGAATTGATGCAAATTTTTCTGGCATTTCATCGAAGATGGGAGCATTTTTAATAAAATAAATCCAGCTTTGAATTAGGTTTTCGATTTGTTCTAGTTCTTTGTTAAACTTGGGAAGTTCGACAAACACTAATTCGATTTCTCTGTTATAATACTCGAAGTTTTCTTCGAGTTCTTTAAATACAAAATGGGTAAGAAATTTTTCGGTATTTTCAAATAGAATAAAATCTGTAATTTTTAAAGCAATCAGAGGATTTAATTTAGAGTATCCTTCCCTGGGTTTTAGTTGAGTTGCGTAGGTTTTGGCGGCATTGTACACTCCCCGTTTAGCTGAAACAAAAAGAAGCCTCTCGCCTCGCCCGTTGCGGAGGCGATGAGATGAATTTTTGGGCGATGACGAATTGACCAACAACCGATTCAATCCGTAGGATTGACTTCCCCGGTGGGTCGAGGAGGAATCGCTATTTTTAACACTCATAGCGAATCTATAAAATCTTCGATTACATAAGTCATGGTTTTATCGTTTTGAGATGAGTATAAGCGTAGTTT
This sequence comes from Microcoleus sp. T3_D1, assembly GCF_036700405.1. Classification (NCBI taxonomy): domain Bacteria; kingdom Bacillati; phylum Cyanobacteriota; class Cyanophyceae; order Oscillatoriales; family Microcoleaceae; genus Microcoleus; species Microcoleus sp. T3_D1. The sequence continues at coordinate 59,823 of NZ_JAUBOV010000021.1, read as the reverse complement.
GTTTAATCTACGCTCGGATCTCCTCAAATTTAATGCTTTGTTTTTCATCAATGCCTACATAACGTCTTTGCATTGATGTTATACTATTTGTAGGTCGAAAACCAAGGATAGCAATGAGAACTTCATACCAGTACAAAATTAAACCAACTAAAGAGCAAGTAGAAAAAATCGCTCGAACGCTCGAAATGCTGCGTTGTCAATATAATTATCTACTTTCTCAAAGGTTTGATTGGCATGAGCAAAATTGTTGTCCTCTAGATAGATGTCCCTTAATTTGCCAGATACCAGAGTTAAAAGAGCAGCCTAACTATTACAGTCAAAAGTCATCTGTCACCCAACTTAAAGTAGATAGACCTTGGTATAAAGAGATTCACTCTCAAGTATTGCAAGAAGTCCCTAAGAAAGTCAAGATAACTTTTGAACGATGGTTAAAAGGTGATAGTAATGGAAAGAAATCTGGTAGACCGAGATTTAAAGGCGTGGGGCAATACAAAACATTGACGTACCCTCAATTCAAGAGACATCATTTTGCTAACAACAAAATCACACTGTCAAAAATTGGGGATGTTAAGGTAATTGTTCACCGTCCCATACCTGTAGGGTTTTATATCAAGACCGTATCTGTCACCAAAAAAGCAGATGGTTATTATGTAACCCTAAGTCTTGATGACCAAACGGTTCCCACAATCAAACCTGATTTTAACTCGGACAATATCGTTGGTATTGATGTAGGCTTAATCGATTTCTATGTTGCTTCGGATGGTGCGAGAATTAACGCGCCCAAACATCTACGTAAAGCTGAACGCAAATTAAAATCAGCGCAACGTCATGTTTCTCGGAGAAAAAAAGGTTCTAACCGTCGCAAGAAAGCTATTAAAAAACTAGCTATCCAGCACAAAAAAGTTGCGGATACTCGTAAAGACTTCCACTTTAAGACAGCTAGAACGCTGCTCGATAAGTACGATGTCATAGCTGTGGAAAAGTTGAATATCAAAGGACTCGTTAAAACTAAACTGGCTAAAAGTATTAATGATGCTGGGTGGGGACAGTTTATCCTCATACTTTCAAACAAAGCCGAAAATGCTGGCTTGAAAGTAATAACTGTAAATCCGAACGGCACAAGCCAAGAATGTTCTAACTGCGGTCACAAAGTTAAAAAGCTGCTATCCCAAAGAATGCACAATTGCCCGGTATGCCATACAAGTTTGTGCAGGGATTTGAATGCGGCTATAAACATAAAGGCGCGTGGGACGCACGCCCTCAAAGCTCAATTAATGTCCTCATAGAGGAGTCGTTGAGAAGCCCACACTCACTCGAAGGGGAGTGTGTGGAGTACGTCACTAAAAGCTTCTACATTTATTACCTGCATTTTTTCGATAATCACAGTTTTGTTGCCTGTAATTTTGGCTTTAACATCCAGGTAAGTGTCTTTTAATCCAGTAACGCTCGGCGCGGCGTAAGGGTCAATAATTTCTAAGTCTTCAATGGTTGGCTGTGCGTCATAGAGCATCGCATTGAGGAAGCTAATCAAAATGTCTTTGCTCTGGGGCGAACCAAAAATTTTTTTGAAACCAAAATCTGTTTTAGCACTGATGAAAGGCATAATTAATAGTGGGTAATTGGTAATGGGGGCGCTTAAATCACAAAAGTCCTTCCATTTCTAAATCTTCAATTATCTGCAATCCGCGCGGGTCGCCCACTCGCAAAAGTGAAGATTTAGCATCTTCCCGCACGCCCATATCTTCATCTTCTTCTAAAGCTTCAATCAAACCGTCGATCGCCCCAGCGTACACTATATTATTCGGCAATTCGCGTGCCAGTTGCCCGATCGCCCAAGCGCAGTTGCTCCGCACGGCAGATACAGGATCTCCCCGCAGCGCTTGAATCAACGGTGGAATCGCCGCAATCACCACATAGTAACCAACTTTTGCCATTTGACCCAGAGAACTCGCCGCCCACAAACGCACCGCCGAAATATCTGTTTTCAGAGCATCAATTAAAGATGGCAAAGCGCGGTGATCCCTGCAATTTCCCAGGGCCCAAACTACCCCTTTGCGAACGTAACCGTTCCAGTCGCAGTTAAGCTGAAGAATCAGCGGTTCCACAGCATCGGGACTCGGATTTCGCCCCAACGCATAAGCCGCGCTCACTCGCACCAAGGGGCAACCGTCTCTCAATAAATTAATTAAATGCGAAATTGCTCGATCGTCCTGCAGTTCGCAAAAAGCCCGCGCCGCAATCATCCGGTGCTGAGGTTCCGGGGATGCAAGCATTGGCAGCATTTCATCGGGATCTGGCAGCGAGGGTTCGGATTCGTCAAATTGATCCAAAGGGCTTTCCAGTTCCGTGTCAGTATCAAGGGCGTTGGAGTAGTCGTTATTGTTCATAAAAAAACTTTACCGCACAGAGGATGCTCCTAAGCAACTCAGTCAGCAGTCAATAATTGTAGGGTGCGCGCGCACTACCTTACTACTGAGATATTGCACCATTGTCAGCAACAGGCAAGATGCCTGTTCCACAAGAAAATTTGTCTGTTGTGGAACAGGCATCTTGCCTGTTCATAAAAGGCTAATTGAGAATGGTGCAACATATGACTTACTACAAACAAATTCCTCTGCTGTCACCTAAGTTGGTAGCGAGGACTTCAGTCCTCATAATTGCTGTCACCTAAGTTTGTAGTGAGGACTTCAGTCGTCATAATTTGGATAAATCAGGACTAAAATCCTTACTACAAACGAATATCTATGCTGTTACTTAAGTTGGTAGTGAGGACTTCAGTCCTCATAATTTGGACGAATCAGGATTTTAGCCCTGATTCCAAACCAGTAGAATTTATATTTCAAAGGGATTTGAGCATCGAGAGGGAATGAGTTTGATAGCCTAATTTTTGATAGAGATTCACCGCAGGCTGATTGCTCAGAAATACTTGCAAACCAATTTGCCGATCGCCTCTTTCCCGCGCCCAATTTTCAGCATGAATAACTAAAGCTGCACCGACTCCTAGACGGCGATGTTCCGGTGCGACGTACAGCAAAAAAATGTAAGCGTAGCGTTCTCCGGTGGTTTGGTCGATCGCATTTCCCAACCACAAACATCCGACAACCGATGTCAGATTTTGGGCTTGAGATTGGGGATTGAGATGCTGCGAGGGCAGCGCCGGCAAAATTTCTGCCTCTTCCTGGGTGTTTTTCTGGCACTCTACCCACCAAACCGGCGTCTGGTTAGAAAAATACTGCTCGACAGTTTGAGCCAAATGTCCCAATTCCCCATCCGGGTAAAGCTCTCGGTAAGTCCGGTGCATAAACTTTACCAGTTTTGCTCGATCGAGTCCCGATCCCGATCGCAGCCAGTAGCCCGGTATTAGTTGAGCAGACATCAGCTCAGCGGACACGGAAAGCTGAATAATTTAGCCCCAAGAAAATTGGATTCACTACTGCCGCTTGCTTTTGGGGGATCGCTTCCTCAATCGGCGCCGGGGCAGCCATGTCACCCGGCAAAAAGATGCGAGCGCTGACTGCTACCAGAGCCGCGAAAAATACTAATACCGCTATTAATGGAGCAATGTATTGACGAATGATACCCATAACCGCAAAAACTTAATTCTTGAGTTGATATTATCAAGTGTACCATACAAATCTTGTCAGCTATAATGGTTGATTGGACACTTAGCTCAAGAAGAGAGCGATCGCAAATACCAACAAACACAAAATATAATATTATGGCTGCCTCGCCTGCTGTTTATGAAGCTCTGGCTAAATCAATTGTTTTTTTGAATCAAAAGCCGAGCGCGGCAAATGAAGTTTCGCGTTTCCTGGATACTAATGGCTACTATATCGATCGCATATTCGACGACCCAGAAACAAACTTTTATGCGATCGGGTTCGGTTCATCCAATCCCGAAAACCCGCCCGCCCTGGTATTTAAAGGTACAGACTTCATCGACGGCGACGCTATCTTTTCCGACTCGCGGGACATTGGTGTACCTGAATTTGAAAAGAACAAAGATAATATCCAAAATTGGCTCACAGAAATCGGTCAAAATACTGGTAAAAACCCCAGCAAATTATTGCCCGATGTCATCGGGCACAGTTGGGGCGGAGCAATCGCTCAACTTGTAGCAACGGAATACACAACTCTGACCGGCGATATCTTTACTTTCAACTCTCCGGGAGTATCAGCGAGTACCTTCACCAGTTTTCGGAGAAATCTCAGCAGGGCAGGCAACAAAAATGTCACTCACTACATTGTCAGCGGAGATTTCGTCAGCTTGTTTGGCGAAGCATTTATTCCGGGTAAAGTATTTATCCAAAGTTTTACCGATCCGAGTATTAATCCCTTAACTGTGTTGGCAAAACATCGAACTGAAAATTTGTTAACTACTCCGCCCGTGGGTTTTTTGCAGAGGCAAATTTCCGTAGAACAATTAAACAGTCCCGAATTTACTTATAACAACGATTCAGATTTTAACGAGTTTATCGCTGCGATGAATTTCGCCCTGCCCAATGTGTCAGTCGCCATCAGAAGCAGAGGCGGTGCAGAGAGGGTGAGAACAGCACCAGAATTTTCTTTTGTGCAGTCGATCAGAGAAATGCAATACGGTTTAGCTCCCTTACAACCGAATTATTTATCAGGCGACGCTCGCAACAATACTGCTACCGGCGGCCCTGGAGAGGATACAGTTATCGGCAACGGCGGTAACGATACTCTCAGAGGCAATCGAGGTAATGACAGCATCACCGGTGGTGATGGCGACGATTTCTTGTACGGCGGCAGAGATAACGATTATTTCGAGGGTGGCGACGGAAACGATTTGGTTTCCGGCGAGTTTGGCAACGATTTTTTAATTGGTGGCGCGGGACGCGATCGCTTTGTATTGGAATCCGGCGGCGGAGCAGATGTGATTTTAGATTTTCAAGATAGTGAAGATTTAATTACACTGTCGAGGGGTCTAACTTTTCCTCAAATTAGAGTAACCCAAGGTGGTGACGGAGCTTTAATTAGTATCCCGATTACTGGGGAAATTCTTGCTACTCTCAGAGGCGTAGTTGCCAGCGATATTACGCGGGTAGATTTTGTATAGCTTTAGGGGGAGAAAAATTTGTAGTTTGGGTGGCGCGAAACCGGGTGGGTTTTGTAGCAAAATTGTTTGTATCCACAAAAAATGTCGGCTAAAGCTGCCCCTACAAAGCAACGAAATATGACAAATTAATATGGTTAATAACCGGAGTTTACAGTAAACTTAATTAAGTAGCTTAAACACTAATTCCCAATCTAACGACAGGAAATTAAAAAATATGCCCTCATCCCCCGCCGCTTACGAAACTATAGCCAAGCAACTTGTTTACATAGATAACAACCCCCAGTCTCAAACTTTATTTCAAACGGGTTTGACCGCTGCTGGCTACCAAATCGATCGCACTTTTGACGATCCCGGAACTGGATTTCACGCGATCGGCTTAATTTCCACCACCCCAGACAAACCGCCTGTTTTGGTATTTCGTGGCACTGACACGCCCGTAGACGATATTGCCAACGCAGACCCGCGCGGCGCCGGTTTCAACCAATTTGAAGCCAACAAACAAGCATTAGGAAATTGGCTGACACAAATCAGTCAAGATACAGCAAAAAACCCCAGCCGCTTGCCACCAGACCTTCTCGGACACAGCTTGGGCGGCGCCATAACGCAACTAGCCGCCACCGAATTTACCTCTACTATCGGAGATATTGTCACCTTCAATTCTCCCGGAGTTGAGCAGAGTACCGTCAATACATTTAAGCAGAAAGCCGGGGCAGGAAAAAATGTAACTCACTACATAGTTAACGGGGATTTTGTTAGTTTGGGAGGAGAAGCTTTTCTCCCCGGAAAAGTAGTTCTTCAAACATTTACTAACCCGATTATCAACCCACTACTTGTCTTGGACAAGCACACCCAGAGCGGTTTGTTAAGTGTTCCTCCTCCCGGCTTAACTCAGGCAGAAATCTCTGTAGACCAGTTGAACCGCCCTGATTTCACTTTCACAGATTCCGATTATTTAGAACTGTTAGCTGGCTTAGACTTTGCACTGCCTGCCTTGGGAGCATCGCTGGAATCGCGCAGCAGTTTAGAACAATTAAGAACCGCTCCGGGAAGCTCCTTTTTAGGAAACGTTGCGGCAATGAAAACTGCTCTCGATGTCTCCCAAATTAATAATTTAGTAGGCGACGATGCCAACAATACAGCATCAGGTTTTGCAGGGGACGATATTATCACTGGCAATGGGGGAAACGACACTCTCAGCGGCAACAAAGGCAACGATATTATCAGCGGTGGCGTCGGCAACGACCAGCTATTAGGCGGCAAAGGGGATGACAATTTGAGCGGTGGAGAAGGAGACGATACACTCATTGGCGCAATGGGTGCTGATCTCTTAATTGGTGGCGCGGGACGCGACGTATTGGTGTTAGGACTAGGGGCCGGTACAGATACACTTGTAGACTTTCAAAAGGGTGAAGATTTAATCGGTTTGAGCCGAGGTTTGAGCTTCAACCAATTGAGAGTTACTGCAGGCGATTTTATAACGACGATTGAAATTGCCAGTAACGGCGAAGTTCTGGCCAGTATTCCTGGCATTCCAAGTAGTCCGCTAACAGCTAGCGATTTTATTGCGATTTAGTTGGCGGCTGGCAATACAGATATTCGGTAGGGACACAACATTGTTGTGTCCTTATTTTGTCTTAGGAACGCAAGCGCACAGAATTTATACTCGTTCGATGATTAAAAACATCAATATTGCAGCAGGGGCGGGTTCACCGAAATCTCGAAAAAGTAGTGCAGACATTGGTAAACCGGCGTTGCATAATTGCGGGATGATTTTGATTGCTTTGTGGGATGGGCGTCCCGCCCGAAAGCGTGTATTTTCACAGCAGGCGGGACGGCTAACCCCTACTCCCCACAAGAATCATCCTCAAATTGTGCAACGCGGGCCTTGCATAATTGCGGGATGATTTTGATTGCTTTGTGGGATGGGCGTCCCGCCCGAAAGCGTGTATTTTCACAGCAGGC
>NZ_JAUBOV010000021.1:18979-52681 GCF_036700405.1 Microcoleus sp. T3_D1 | reverse complement strand
GGGACGGCTAACCCCTACTCCCCACAAGAATCATCCTCAAATTGTGCAACGCGGGTAAACCCGCCCCACCCGTATCTGATAATTATAGCCATCGGACTTGATATTAACTATCAGCCGGGAAGTCCCTCGGTATATTTAAAGGGGATTAATCTGAGCGCTGCGCGAAGTACCCCGTTGGGAATTACGCCCGCGTGATGGAAAGAAGCGTCGGAGGTCGCGGACGGAAGCCGACAATTAGACATTGCAAGTACCTTTAACTTTGATGTACTTTCTAAACATTAAATTGAAAAAATGGTACATTAAAGTAGGTCGAAAAAAGGAAGTTTTCCATGCAACTGACATACAAATACCGCCTCAAACCCACAAAAGCCCAACTAGCAACAATGGTGGCTCATTTAGAACTCTGTCGTCGGCAGTACAACTACCGACTCGGCGAAAGATTTAGGTGGTGGGAAGCGACGAGAACACCTATCAATGCCTGCCCCTTGATTGTTTCTATAGTCCCTGTTGAGGAGATTTATCAAAATATTCCCTTAACTAGGGTGCAGACTAGGGATGGCAGAAAAAAGGATGAGTCAGGCAATCCTTTGACCAGAAAAGGTGACATTTTCTCAAATATTGAAGGCGGTTACGTCCAGTGGCAAACCATACAGCTTGCTGACCTGAAAAACACTAAAAAACTATTTCCTGATTACAAAGTGTTGGATTCGCAGGTTTTGCAGGATGTTGTAAACAGGGTGGAAACTTCCTTTTCAAATTTCACCACGCCGGACAAAAATGGCAATCGTAGAGGCAAACCCAAGTTCAAAGGGTTTCACTACTACAAATCTTTCACTTACTCTCAATTAGACAACTTAGATATTGCTAAGGATGAGCAAAATAGGATTTGTATTAACCTGGCGAAAATAGGTAAGCGTGCCTATGGTTTTCCATCGTTCAATACCAACAGGATTTAAGGTTAAGACGGGAACGGTTATCAGAGAAGCGGATGGGTGGTATATTTCCCTGACGCTAGGAGATAAGACGGTTCCCGTAACGGTTGCAGAAATTCAACCGACTGATGAAAATACTGTTGGTATCGACTTGGGAATTACTAATTACGTTTATCTTTCTAATGGCGAAAGAGTTGAAAATCCTAAATTCTTGAGGAAGTCGGCCCAGAGATTGGCAAGACTTCAAACGAAGTTAGCTAAAAAAATGAAGGGTTCCAAGCCTTGGAAAGTTATCAAGGACAGGATTTCTAAACTCCATCAGTTTGTAGCTAGAGCTAGATTGGATTTTCAGTTTAAAACGGCACAGCAGCTCTTCGGTAAATGTGATGTTTTAGTTGTTGAAGATTTGAGTGTCAAAAACCTGACTAGACGTGCCAAGCCGAAGACTGAGATTGACAACGGTAATTTAGTTTACTTGCCGAATGGTCAATCAGCTAAAAGTGGCTTGAATAAATCAATGCTTGATGTTGCTCATGGGCAATTCGCCAGCGTCCTCAAGTATGTTGCTTGGAAGTTAGGTAAAATTGTTCTGTTTGTTGACCCCAAAGGCACATCTGGGCATTGCTGGAATTGCCTTAACAAAGTACCGAAAGAATTGTCAGATAGATGGCATTCTTGTCAGTGTGGAGAATCTTTGGATCGCGATGAGAATTCAGCCAAACTTATAAAAAAGATTGGTCTAAGTTGCGAAAGTGGCGGGGGAACTCCGTCACTCAAAAAAGCCTTTGCAAAAAAGGAAAAAGAAGCCTGCGGTCTAACTGTACTCAGTTGACCGTCAGGTTCGTTCACTCGAAATCGTCAAGTCCAGGTCTGGGCATGGATGCTAATTTTTTCTCATCGTCTAGGGGCAGAAAGAAAATCGTCAGCATACCGGGAATCACAGCCAGCGCGCTCATCAAAAAATAATTTTGATAGCCGAGACTCGCCTGCAAGTAGCCGCTAAAAACGCCCGGAATCAGCACTCCTGCGGCCATAAAAGCCGTTGTAATTGCATAGTGAGATGCTTCGTATTCAGGGCGGACAGTCCGCATCAAGAACACTGTATACGCAGCTACGCCAAGTCCGTAAGTAAATTGCTCGATCGAATTTACAGCATAAGCCCATTCAATCCCCGGCTGATTGATTGCCAACAGCCAATACAGCACGTTAGTTGAATTTTGCAGAATTGCCGTCGGCCACATCCATTTTTTCAATCCTTGTTTAGCAATCAAATAGCCGCCCAGCAACCCTCCAATTAACAGAAACATTACCCCTAAAGTACCGGATAATAAGCCCATATCCGACGTAGAAACTGCTAATCCTCCTTTCTCAACTTTATCCATTAAAAATGGAGGAGCCATTTTAAACGTCAAGGCATCGCCCAAGCGAAAAATCAAGACGTAAGCCACAATCCAACCTATTTTATCTTGCTGAAAATAAGTTTTGAATGCTTCGATAAAGCTGGTTCTTTGTTGGGGGGTGTCGGATTCTAGGTCGTAATTTCTAGGATAGGGAAGATACCACCGCTGAAAAAGATATATCAGCACAAACATAATCGCACAAATACCAAAGGCTGTCGCCCATCCGTAGTTAAGCGCAGACACGCTAAAATCCGAACCAAAAAGTGACAGTGGAATGTTTTGATATGTTTTTGTGTCGCCTGTATTTCCGGTGATTAAATGCTGTTCGGCCAGTTTCCCCGCTAAGAACACCAATAAACCGCTACCGGCAATGACAGCACCTCTATAAGCCGTGTTGCGAACCCCGACAAATAGTGCTTGTTGGTCTTTATTTAGAGTGTTTAAATAAAATCCGTCAATGGCGATGTCGTGAGTAGCTGACACAAAGGCGATCGCGGTAAAGATAACAAGCGATATAATAATCGGTGCCGGCGTTAATACGCCAAAAGCCAGGAAAGCAAACAGAAAAGCACAAATGATTTCGGTTGTTAAAATCCATTTGCGTTTGGTGGAATACAAATCAACAACTGGCCCCCACAAACCTTTTAAAACCCAAGGAAAAGACAACAGACTTGTCAATCCGATCAATTCGTTGCTGGTTCCCATACCTTTCAAAAAAATCACCGACATTAAATTAACGACGGTGTAAGGGAGACCTTGAGCGAAGTATAATACTGATACCCACAATCCAGCGTTATGCTTTTTTTCCATTGGAGAGATATTTTACCTAGTTACTTATTTGATTTACTGAGTGCGATCGACAATTCCGGTCAATTCAACCCCTGGCATCACAGTATATGCCATTCCGATGCCAGCGCCAGCCATATAAATAGTGCATTTTAGCATCCTTCAGACTCAAAACTATTTTTATTTTTTGAATTAGCCTGCAAAATATTTTTCTCCGTTAAAATGAACGAGGTAAGCGCGAACATTCTTGTCCCAATCATAAGTGCCATAGGTTCGCAGCAGTTCCAAAGCACTTTCTTCTATCTGATATGCCGTTTTTGGACTATTCACCGGACGTTCGGGACTGTCAGGATTAACAACAATTAAACCTGCATCTAGAAACTGATGCACCGTTTGGCGGCGCACAGTTTCCCGCGTATTTAGTGCATATTTTTTACTGTACTCCTGCTCCATAAATTCCATAATTGGTGTGATTCCCCGAAGTGGAGATTTTGCCAATTCCCAAGCATCCTTTGGCTTGAGGTCAAGCAAAGCCAGAAGGGTTAAGGCGGAACGTTCGTTAAGCTGACCTTTTGGAAAACCCAGCGCTGCAAGTATTTCTAGAGATTCATCAATACGGTTCTTGATTGTGATTGGGCTATTTTCTAACGGATTGGTCGCGTTCAGCAGTTGTGTCTCGACAAGTTGATCAATCTCCCGCTGTGTAGGAAATATTTCTCTTATTTGAGCGCCAAGTAAAAGTAATTGCTCTCCATTAGGATACTTCAAATTGCGTAAATCCGTAGCATTAACTTGAGTGTGTCCGTTGAACAGTCGGAAAAACGCATCTACCAAGCTCGAATTTAGATAAACGGCCAATCCCCGCGCCAGGGTGAGGTCTAATCCGCGTCCCTGTTGGTGAAAGTAATTCAAATGGTTCTCAAAACCAATGCTAGAAGTATTAATTTTATTGGCATCCCAGACAACTGCAACAATTCGCTTTTTCTCTTCCTTTGACGAGAAGCGCTTGCTCAAAACATAATGTTCGTTAGGTACGAGGAGTGCAGCAGTTTTTTCCGTGACAGCTAAAGCTTGAGGCTTTCTCGTTGCGGTGGGATATTCAACAGCGCCAGCCGAGAAGTGTGCGGGATAAATCAGCGGAACTGTACCGTTTTCAGGTTTTAGCCGCAAGTCAGAGCGAACACGAAAATCTACAACTTTTCCGGTGGAAACTGTTAAGCCTAATTCCTCTAGCGTGCAAGTAAATTGAGCCATTTGCTCGACTACTTGCTGGCTGACAGAATCCGGTAAAATCCGAATAAATTGCTCGGAATCATTGGGATTAATTAGGGCGGTATAGGGCAGTTGGTGAGACAAAATTAGGTCGTCGCCCACGCTGCTGCTTGAGGTAATTAGTACAGTATCTGGCTGTTCTATTTGTTTGGTGGCGCGCACAATAATAGTTTCTTGCAGCACCGCATCATCGCGAAATGGCAACTGTCGGGATTCAAAGATGTGTACTTGGCGTAAAGCCATCATTTGAAGGAATACTTTGCGGAAGTCTCGAAAGTATAAACCGTTGCAAAAGCTGCGGGGAGTAATCGATACTAATTCACCGTTTGGTTTGAGCAGGTGAGCAGCAGCAACTGTAAAGCCGGCGTAGAGATTGCTGGTTTCTAGTCCTATAGAACGCAGCAAGGTTCGGGCTTGGGATTTAGCGTCTATCTTGGCATAGGGAGGATTGATAATTGCATGGGTAAATTCCAGTTTTGCTGGTTGTGTAAATAGATTGGGCTGCAACATATCGGCGCTGTCTTGAATAAAATCAATTTCGCGAACCTCACAGGTAAAAGATATCCCAAAACGCTGACATTCTATACTGCACAATTCTAAGGTTTGCTTGAGGTATTCAATCAAAATAAGGTCGATTTCATAAGCTGTAACGTGCAGGCTGTGCGGTCTGTTTGGGCGCTGACAAAGTTCGCAAACAACGGCTGCTAACAGTGAACCAATACCAGCCCCGGCATCTAAAAGCGATATATCGGGACAGTTAAATTCAAACATTCCCGCCATCAAACTTGCGACTGAGGAAGGTGTTAAAAATTGTCCCTTTTCTCCTCTCTGGCTTTGCTGCAACTTTCGGGTTGCTTCTTGGCGCCAGCCATCTACGCGATCGAGTAAATTGCTTGCAGTTGAGTAGCTGTTACCCGGCAGGGCTAGGGTTTGAAAGTGCGGTACTATCATTTGTTCAAAAAGTGCGATTTCGAGTTCAGTTTATTTTCGCCAAAATAGGAATCTATAGGCTATCATAGTACCAGTTTACTCTCTTCCCATAACAGCAAAGGGCAGCCATGAGTCAAGAAAATTTTACATTTCTCCTTGATAGCGAAAAAAAAGAGGCGCTGAAGGCGATCGCTACTGTCACCGATCGCGATTTAACTTATGTTTTGAACGAAGCGATCGCTTCTTACCTAGAAAATTATCAATGGCTGGTTGATGAGATTAACAAAGGCGTTGCCGAGGCCGAAGCTGGAGATTTTGCCAGCGATGATGAAGTTCAAGCAGTTTTTGTCAAATTGACCAATGAAAATTAAGTGGCTGCGACAAGCTTTGCGAAATCTAGAACAGGCTCACGCATATATTGTCAAAGACGATCCAGAGGCAGCAAGGCAATTAATTTTGAGGATTCAGGGTGCTGTAGGTTAACTCGCCGAGTTTCCTTTTATGGGCCGAGTTGGTCGCGTAGAAGCTACTAGAGAACTTGTCATTTCCAATACCTCTTATCTCATCATCTATCGAGTAAAAGAAGAAAACGTAGAAATTCTCCGTATCCTTCACAGTTCAAGAAAGTATCCAGAAAATTAGGTGATGTTGCCGATCGCGATTCGGGGCGCAACAAGTCTACTCGATCGAGTAAATTGCTTGCAGTTGAGTAGCTGTTACCCTGGAGGGCTAGCGTTTGAAAGTGCGGTGCTATCATTTGTTCAAAAAGTGCGATCGCGAGTTCAGTTTATTTTCGCCCAAAATTGCACCGATGTGCGAAAATGTCAAGCGCACTAGAAAATATATAACTTATCCAAAAGTATGTTGACTGTTCATATAGCTAGATCGGGAGGTAGCTAACGATGACACAAACTCAAACCAAGCGTTATGATTTCACTTAAGTATCTAGGCCTAAGTTATGACAACTATCAACTGGAACGAAGTTTTAGATAGTATTTCAGAGAATGCAGAAGAGTCAGAAGTCGAAGATCGATTTGTCAAACGCCTTCTAAATGCACTTGGATTCACATCTGATGAGTGGGTACAACAGTTTAAAACAGGGAAGGGTCAGGCTGATTTTGCTGCTCGCAAGAATCACGATGAGGATAAATTTTCAGTTTCTAAGATTAACCCATACTTAATCATTGAAGTTAAAGGGAGAGTATCAGGAAAGTCAATCAATAACTTAGCAGAAGGTACTCCCACGTACAAAAAAGCTAAAGAACAGATAACACGTTATCTTCTTGATCCTAAGTGCCAAACATCTCAATGGGGTATGATCACTAACTCAACAGATATCCAGCTATTCCGTAAACATGGTAAAATCGTATTGCCTGCTACTGACTGCATGAGGATAACCAAAGATAATATCATTGAGATTATTACTAGAATTAAGAAATTGCTGGAAAATCCACCCCAAGCTTTAACAATTTGCATCTATAATGATAAGGGAGGCGTGGGAAAAACTACAACGACAATCAACTTGGCTGCGATTCTTCGACTAGAGCATAAAAAAGTGCTTGTTGTTGACTTCGATCCACAACAAGGAGATTTAACAGATTCATTAGGCTTACAGGAGGGAAAAGTCAAATTATCGGATTGTCTGGTTGATGAATCATTGAATGTTAAAGAAACTATTCAACCATTTTATCTAAAGAATAAAGCTGGTCAATTAGTTAAGATGTTTGATGTAATCCCATCTGATTCAGGGTTATCTAAGTTCATGACTTATGAGTATGAAGCAAAAATTGAGAAAGGTTCAGCAAGGCTGCGAGATTTGCTTGATATTTTTGTTCGTAATTATGATTACATCTTAATTGATGCACCTACGAACTGGACTTTTTTTAGTAAAAGCTGTGTGGGATGTTCCGATGTAATCCTCATGCCAACAGAACACAATAACTTTTCATCCTTAAAAAATGCTGCTAAAGTTATTCAAGAATTCTTACCTGAAGTTAAGAAGCTTAGGCAGGACGGTGGCCCTATTGCCTTGCCGATTTTTTTCAATAGATATAAAGCAACAGAGGCTTCAATCAAAAGAGCAAATGCAGAAATTAAAGCAATTCTTACACTTAAGAAAGGAGATAATTATCTTATAGATACTAATTTGTTACCCTATTATTGGCCTAAATCTACAAAAACGGTGATTGACACAACTATATTCACTGTTCCAGAATATGAAGTTGTTTCAAGTGCAGCTTTTTCTCGAAAACCAGCGGTTTTTCAAAACAAAAAAGCCGCTGAATATTACTTAAAATTAGCGAAGGAGTATTTTTTGTATGAGTAATTCAGAGAACATCGGTAAGTTAATGCACTTGAAGTTATCTAAAATTGAGTCAGCAGAACCCTGCTCTGAGTCAGAGTTTGTTATTGCCGGAGCCGCCGAAGCCGTCTTGCAAGCAGGTAATCGCAATTGGATTCCGATTATCGTTAAAGAAACAGGCGACTATCAGTATCAAGTTGTGAGCAATCACTTTGTCTATGCTGTAGCTCAACAAGCCAAATTAGATTTAGTATGGTGTATTGTCATTGACCCAAAACCATCAAATATTGAACAAGCGAAGATTCTAGCGCGAGAAGCAAATCCCACAGTCAATCTGAGTACAGCATCAAAAGATACTATTATAGCTGCACTTGAATACTTAGTTAAAGAGCATAATTGGAACAAGGTAGAACCAGTTGAAGCTGCCAATAAAATTTTAGCATCTAACCGGGAGCAATGGTCAGATTTTATCCCTTTGACTAAGCTACAATGTGGTTTGAGTAAGGCGAGATTAGATTGTATTACTAAAGTGTTTTCTATATCGCCACCACCACCACCACCGCCACCTCCTGAAGCGGTTAGCGTGAAACGTGCATCAAGAGATGAAATTTTCGATCGCCTCAATTACTTATCAACTAATAAAATAGGCGGCTTTGAAAATATTGATGCCGAAAAAACAGCCGATGCTATCTTCACCGCGAATAAAGGCAAGTGGAAAAGCCTAACTCCAATTGCCAAGCTTGAATGCGGCCTTGATACAGCCAAAATGAAAATCATTAAAACCCTATTTAGCCTGTAAAACTATGTTAAGTGGTGTCGCGGATTCAATTTACTGGCTCAACCGCTATATTGAAATATCGGAAAATATCGCCGATTTTGCCGAGGTCAATTTTAATCTCATTCTCGACTCTCCCAGCGATATTGCTCAACTATTTACCGATCGACCCACTTAATTTACGATTGTGCGAAAATGTCAAGCGGACGCTCAAACCAAAAGTCCGTAAAGGACTGTTAAACGCTCTCTCACACATTTCTGATGCCTAAACCCAAAACATTCTTTTTGTCAAGCTTGTTCCTGATTGGCTTAACAATTAGTTTTCTGCTGACTCCTGGTTGGTTCTCCAACTTCCCATCTCGCGCTAACGCAACTATGCCCCCGCAAACCCAAACCGCCGAATTTCGCGCATTCTGGGTGGACGCCTTCAACCCCGGCTTCAAAACCCCTCAAGAAGTCACAAAATTGATCGCAGACGCGCAGCGGGCAAATGCCAACGCCATCGTCGCCCAAGTCCGCCGCCGTGGCGATGCCTTTTACACGAGTGCGATCGAACCCCGCACCCTCGATCCCAACGTTCCCCCCGGTTTCGATCCCCTGCAAGATTTGATTGACAAAGCCCACGCCGCAGATATTGAAGTACACGCTTGGATGGTGACGCTGCCCGTGGTTTCGGGCACCAAACTTCCCGCCGGTCACGTTTGGCAACAACACGGGCCTTCGGCCCCAGGAAACGACAATTGGGCAATGCTGACTTACGGTGGGGAAGCCCAAGGCTATCTCGATCCCGGCCATCCAGACGCCGTAGATTATACTGTTTCCGTGTATTTGGACTTGCTGAAGCGCTACGATGTGGACGGTGTACAGTTGGATTATGTGCGCTACGGCGGGCCGACTTGGGGCTACAATCCGACTGCGATCGCCCGTTTCAATCAGCAAACAGGTCGATCGGGCAAACCCGCACCCACCGATCCCGCCTGGATGCAGTGGCGGCGCGATCAGGTGACAAATTTAGTGCGGAAGCTTTATGTAGAAAGCCTTGCCATTAAACCGCGTGTTAAAATTACCGCCGCCACGATCGCCTGGGGCGACGGCCCGAAAAACGAGGCAGGATGGTATCAAACACAGCCCTACAAAGAAGTATTGCAAGATTGGCGCGCTTGGCTGGAAGAAGGGATCGTAGACATGGCGATGCCGATGACTTACCAGCGCGAGTACAAACGATCGCAAAAACTCGCTTATGACCACTGGATCGAGTTCGCCAAAGACCACCAGTACAACCGCCAAATTGCGATCGGCCCCGGCAATTACCTCAACTACATCGAAGACACTCTAGCGCAGGTACGCCGCGCCGAAGGGCCTTCTGCGAAAGGGAATAACCTAGCGGGTACGGTGCTGTATTCCTACGCTAGCAGCAACGTCTACACGAATGTGGAACTGCGATCGGGCGGTAGCGGTGATTTGCCCCGCCAGCCTTGGAAATACGTTCTTCAAAGCAATGATTGGTTTTATACCGCGCTCTCGCAGCCGAGTCAATACGTTGACGGCGCGACGGGTAAAACTGTTGAAACTCAGCCTGTGTGGACGACTGCGGTGGGGATTCCCGATATGCCTTGGAAGTCGCGGCCGACTACAGGTGCGATCGCCGGAAATTTGCAGCGCTGCGCTCAAACTTGCGACGGTGCGAGCTTGACATTGCAGTCGATCGATGCTGCTGGCAAGGTGCGTCAACTGCGCGCCGATGGTAAAGGATGGTTTGGGGCGATCGAGCTTTCTCCGGGAACTTATCAGTTGAAAGTTGACGGTAGTCAAATTCAACAAACAGTTAATGTTGTCGCAGGTGAAGTCACAAAAGTGAATTTTGCCAGTTTGTAGGGTTTCAACTTAGCCCGACGCCAGCGGGTTAAACCCCTGGCGTCGGGCGAAAGTCATCTTCAGTTGAAAAGCCGGCGTTTAAACATCGGGCTAACCGATCATTATTTTGCGTTTTGGTGATAGCGACTTAAATCACTGTCCAGTGACCAAATAAACACTTCACTCATGGGGAAGCGCTTGCACGACTTATTAAATTCTTCAATGATACTGAGATCGCCGAAGCTAGTTCCTTCAGGCTTATCAGGGGCTTTGTTTTTGCCAGCTCCATCGGGAAAATTGTCAATCCACTCTAGTATCTCTGTTGTAGTGGGGAATTGAGTAAGTGACCAAGGAGCTTCACCCTTAAATGCAGCTTTAACTTCTTTAACAAAACGCATGGCTGTTTTCCTTCTCATTGTACCGTCGCCATTCTGGGCAATGTGGTTGCCTGTTTCTATTATGGTTGCCATCGGTAACAAAAAAGTACAACCAGATTCAGCATAAACCTTAAAATCTTCGAGGACTAATGCCCTATCCTGATTACAGTTGGGAACATTAAGAAAGTTGAGGAAAATGCTAGTATCGATTAGGCAAATACTACTCATTCCCCGTACTCCTGCAAACGAGACAGCCATGCCATTGCTTGCTGTTTTCTCTCATCAGGCGTGTGCGGCGACTTGACAAACCGATCGACTACTCCAGCAGTTACCAATTGACCAAGAGGGCCTTGCGATATCAGGCTAGGAAACTCATACATATCTCCGAGTCGTACAAGGCGGCTATCCCCTGCTTGCGGATCTCGGTAACAAAACACTACATCACCGAGAGCAGCATCAGGTAAGGCATCCATGAGAGCGGGGTTGTGAGTAGAAAGCAGCACCCGCAAATTACGACGCTCGGCAATATCTCGAATGCAGGTTAGTAGATGTTGGGCGCGGTTGGGATGAACGCCATTATCGATTTCTTCGATGACTACTAAACTACCTTCGGTTGCTGATAGCATGGCTGCTGTAATTGCTAACACCCGCAAAGTGCCATCTGATAACAAAGCCGCCTCGCAATAGCGCGGTTTATTACCAAAGGTTTCTGCTAGGCGTACCATCACTTCATCTCGCGGGCCAGAAATGAAATCTAGCTTTTCTATAGCCTGTTCTGGTAAGCTCTGAATCAAGTTTAAAATAGTTTTTTGATTATCGGGTTTATTTTCCCAGAGGCGAAACAAAACACTGGAAAGATTAGTGCCATCCTCCTGTAAGCGTTTATCCGATTTGAAACTGTACTCGCGCATTTTGGCGGGAACGGGATCTAGAAATAGGATGTTTTGTAATACTCTTTGATATTCGTGGACTGTTTCAGGAATGACTTTTTGGGATTTATGGTTTTTTGCATCAAAACGAGCAGGTGTGTCTAATTGAACAAAGATAGCCATTTGATCGCTGCAAATTACTCGTGGCTTATTTTTTCCTTTGGTAAAGTTGTTATAGGAAACATCAACATCCGTCCCTATTCCTTGAGATGGTTTATTTAGCTCATATAGAGGTATTTGACTTGTTTCAGTTGTCGAGCCAACAATCCGCTCACTACTAATATGCAGTTCTCCCTCACGCACATTGAGGGTTATATCAAGTTGGTTCCATTTTGTTGAGTCTAAATGGCAACCGATGGTAAAACTTGACTCTCCTTGATAAGATAAATCATCGACTCGACCGCGTATAATGCGATCGGCATTATTGACCGCATATTGAATAGTGGTGAGTTTTTGACCTTGTGCCAACCATGACAAAAAGCGCAAAGCTTCAATTGCATTACTTTTGCCTGCAGCGTTGGCTCCGATGAGCACAGTCAGCGCTCCAAGCGGTAATCGGCTTGTTTTGTAACTCTTGAAGTTTGCGAGGGTAAATTCTGTTAGCATGGTGTCGATCTGGAATTGTCGATTATTGGGTGTTAAATGTGATTTAGCGACAATTTCATGTTTTTCGATAACCTTTTGTGAATTATGTTTTTTTTATTAACCGCAGAGGGCGCAGAGGGCGCAGAGAAAGAGAATAGAAGAGATTGAGATTGAGATTGAGAGAATGACTTTTCTCTTATTCTGCAGTCGGGCTATTCTTCTCTTCCCTTCTCTATTCCTAATCGCTTTCTAGAATGCTTGCGAGCAAAGCTTGCTGAGCGTGCATCCGATTTTCTGCCTGATCCCAAACGCGCGATTGACCGCCTTCAATCACTGCATCGGTAATCTCTTCATCCCGGTGTGCGGGCAAACAGTGCAATACAATTGCATTCTTATCTGCTAACTTCAGCAATTGTTCATTTACCTGATATGGCTCAAACAAAGGAATCCTGATTTTTGCTTCCTCTTCCTGTCCCATACTCGCCCAAACATCAGTATAAATCACTTGAGCATTCTTCACAGCAGCTTCTGCGTCCGTCGTCACAGTAACTTCTGTTTTTCCCTGAGCAATATTCTTAGCTTTTTCCACTATCTCAGCATTCGGCTGGAAATCTTGAGGGCAAGCAATTCTTACATTCATTCCCGTCATTGCACAGCCCAACATCAGCGAATTTGCCATATTATTGCCATCGCCTAAATAAGTCAGGGTCAATCCTTCCAACTTGCCAAAACACTCTTTTACTGTCATTAAATCCGCCAGCACTTGACATGGGTGTTCGTCATCTGTCAGCGCATTAATCACAGGAATTTTGGCATAATTGGCAAAAGTTGCTAAGTCCTTTTGCTCGAAAGTCCGAATCGCCAAAATGTCTAAATATCTGTCTAAAACCCTGGCTGTATCTACCAAAGGTTCACCGCGGCTGACTTGTGTAACGTTGGGATTGAGGTCAATCACTTGCCCTCCCAATTTATACATTGCTACTGTAAAACTTACCCGCGTTCGCGTTGAAGCTTTGGAAAATAACAAGCCCAGAACTTTATTGCGTTTCAGCTTGACCATTCCCGATTTTAAACTGGCTGCTAGATCCAGCAAATAATTTAATTCGTCAATGCTTAAATCTGCCAGACTTAATAAATCTCGCCCTTTTAATGAGTCCATGCTTTCCCCCACACACAAATTTTTAACTGTGTCTTAAATCTTAGCCCGCAGAGGCGGGTTTTGTTTATTTTAGCTTGCACCATTCTCAAGAACAGGCTTTCCGGCCTGTTCCACAAAGATTAGATTTTATTGTGGGGTGGGCATCCTGCCCGCCCGTCAAAGGCTTATTAACAATGGTGCAATATCTAAGTTTATTTCAACTTGCGGGCAATTGCTCGATCGCCCGATCGATCGAATCGCAACCTTGTTCCACCGTTTCTACCACAGCCAACACGCCCCGCAATTCCCCAGCGCCGGGGAAACCCTTAGCATACCAGGTTAAGTGCTTGCGCGCTTGGCAGACACCGCTTTCACCTTTATATTCCCACAAAGCCCGCAAATGTTCCTTAGCACATTCGAGGCGTTCAATTGGTGTCGGAGCTATCTTTTCTTCACCAGTTTTCAAGAAATAATCAACTTCTCCCACCAAAAAAGGATAGCCCAAAGTTCCCCGCGAACACATCACTCCATCCGCGCCCGTTTCTTCCAGACATCGCATCGCTGCTTCCACTGAAAAAATATCCCCGTTAGCAATAACTGGAATCGATAAAACTTCTTTCACTCGGCGAATCCACTCCCATTTTGCCGGGCCGGTGTAACCTTGCGATCGAGTTCGGCCGTGCACGGTAATCATTTTTGCTCCCGCATCTTCCATCCGCTTCGCAAATTCCAAAATATTAATTTCTTTGTCTGTCCAACCGATTCTAGTTTTAACGGTGACAGGAACATCTACCGCTTCCACCACAGCCCGCACAATTGCCTCGGCCGTTTCCGGGTCGCGCAGCAGCGAAGAACCGCCGCCGTTTTTAGTAATTTTGTTAACCGGACAGCCCATATTAATATCAACAGTATCCGCTCCTTCGGCCACTGCTTTCTGGGCCGCTTCTGCCAAGAAATCCGGCCGGCAGTCAAACAATTGAATGCTAATCGGGCGCTCGTTCGGGTCAACTTCCATAATTCTCGGCAGTTGCTTCACGTAGTGCAAACCCGTAGCGTTCACCATTTCCGTGTACATCATCGAATCCGGCGCGTAGCGGCGCACCAGGCGGCGAAATACCAAATCGGTAACGCCGGATAAGGGCGATTGCAGGACGCGGCTTTTAACTTCAAAATCGCCGATTTTGAGCGGAGTTGCTAACCTTTCTTTTAATTCGGGAGATAGAGCAAGCATAGTCGATCGCACTTAAATTCTAATATCTGTATATTATACTACACTTCAGATACTTGACTGTTGTTAACTATATTTTTAGCCGATTATTGAGTGACAGCTAAAAGTATATTTAACCTGACCGCAATGCCTATTTTACACATCCCGATCGCCCGAATTTGAATATTGTCAAACCAGGGCCCAAACGCCAACCCCGACCACAGTTAAATCTCTGTGCCACTTCGATCTATCTATGGGGTGTGGCCATTAATGGGGGATCTACCTACTAAGACTGTTGCCCAAGTCATATTTTTATTGTTTAATTCTGCCGAATGCTCTGACTGCCTTCTGTTCCGGCTGCCTTCAGACGATTAATGCTTAAATTTATTAGGATTCTGCAAAAGCCGTACATCAGATCGTTTTAAACTACAATTGGTGGATTCCTGACGACGCCGATCGAACATTAAAAAAATTGTAGAGAATTCCTATGGACGCCGCAGCACTCTGGCAACGCTATCAAGACTGGCTTTACTATCACTCTGGATTGGGACTTTACCTCGATATCAGCCGCATGGGATTCGACGACGCTTTCGCAGCAGCACTGAAGCCCAAATTTGACAAAGCTTTCAAAGACATGGCAGCCTTGGAAGCAGGTGCGATCGCCAATCCCGACGAAAACCGCATGGTGGGCCACTACTGGCTGCGAAACCCCGATTTAGCTCCCACTCCAGAATTAAAACAAGAAATAGTTGAAGGGATAGCACAAGTCGAAGCATTTGTCAAGAAAGTTCAAAACCGCGATATTAAACCGCCCTTTGCTCCGCAATTTACCGACATAATTTCGATCGGCATCGGTGGTTCCGCCCTGGGCCCCCAATTTGTCGCCGAAGCTTTATCCCCAGACATTCCGCCCCTAGCAATACATTTTATCGACAACACAGATCCGGCTGGGATCGATCGAGTCCTCAACAAAATCAAAGACAAACTCGCCAGCACCCTAGTAATTACTATCTCCAAATCCGGCGGCACCCCCGAACCCCGCAACGGCATGATCGAAGTTCAAAAAGCCTTCGCCGCCCAAAAACTCGACTTCGCCAAACAGGCAGTTGCCATCACTGGATGTGACAGCAAACTAGACAACTTAGCCAAATCCGAAGGCTGGATTGGCAGCTTCCCAATGGCCGACTGGGTGGGAGGACGCACTTCCGAATTGTCAGCAGTAGGACTTTTGCCCGCAGCTTTGCAAGGCATCGACATTCGGGCGATGCTCGACGGCGCTAAAGTCATGGACGAAGCTAGCAGAATTCCCGACATTAAAAATAATCCCGCCGCCCTGTTAGCAATGTCCTGGTATTTTGCTTGCAACGGACGTGGCGAAAAAGATATGGTAGTTTTGCCGTATAAAGATTCACTGCTATTGTTCAGCCGCTACTTGCAGCAATTAGTCATGGAATCGATCGGCAAACAGGAAGATTTAGACGGCAATACAGTTCATCAAGGAATCGCAGTTTACGGCAACAAAGGCAGCACCGACCAACACGCCTACGTCCAGCAACTGCGAGACGGGGTGCCGAATTTCTTCCTAACATTTATCGAAGTTTTGCAAGACAGGCAAGGCATTTCCCCAGAAGTAGAAACCGGCGTCACTTCGGGAGATTATTTGTCTGGTTTGTTGCAGGGAACTCGGCAAGCCTTGTACGAAAATCACCGAGATTCCATTACTGTCACAATTCCCGAAGTCAACCCTCGGACAGTAGGAGCATTAATCGCCCTCTACGAAAGAGCCGTAGGTTTTTACGGTTCCTTGGTGAATGTCAATGCCTATCACCAGCCAGGGGTTGAAGCAGGCAAAAAAGCAGCCGCTGCTGTATTGGACTTGCAGCAACGGGTACTGCAAGTGCTCAAAGACGCCCAAAAACCTCTTTCTGTCGCAGAAATAGCTAAAAAATCAGGAAAACCAGAGCAAATCGAGACAATTTACAAAACTCTGCGACATTTGGCAGCCAACGGGCGCGGCGTAGCTTTGGAGGGAACATTAGGGCAGCCTGCTACTTTAACAGCAAGTTATCAACGAAATGGGGTCTAAAACCCTGTCCTTCTAGGACGGCTTTAATTTCTTAAATCCCTTCCTAAAAGTGAGGCAATTTCTAGTATACTAGAGTAGTCAAGGTTAAACTCCTTCGCCCGGAGTGTATAAAAACAGTTAACGACACACTTTGGCGCGTAAACCGGGGGACAAAGAGCGGCGAAAACTCTATAAACAGCTAGGGGCTTAACACAGTTCCTTTAACCAGAGAAACAAACTATTTAGTCTTGTTAAGTAGGGTAGGGCATACCCGAACTCTAGGTGAAGATCCTAGTACGCTTTTGGAGATAGACCCTAGGCGGGTGACTGCGAATCGGGCTCGTTAATTGGTAGGCTTTCTACGGTTAAAAAGTTTGAGTATTGCCGAAAGGACGCAACATTTTAAGGTCAGTCGCTGAATTAAGAATCCCTGTCCTTTAGGTCAGGGAGTGTCAAAAACAGAATTAAACAGTAGAATTAAAAATTAAAAGTGACTAATTTCACTTTTAATTTTTAATGTTTAATTTTTAAATTCCCCTCATGCCCTTGACCATTCTGGTTGCTGACGACGATTTCGCGACTCGCTTGTCGATTACCGATTATCTGGAAATTACCGGATACTCTGTAATCCCTGCTGAGAATGGCAAAGAAGCTTTAGGTTTGGTAGAGGAATTTCAGCCCCACTTGATTGTTACCGACATTACAATGCCCCAGATGGATGGCTACGAATTTGTGCGGCGAGTTCGGACTCGTCCCGCTTTCCGCTTGCTGCCGGTGATTTTTTTGACGGAACGCACGAGCACGCAGGAACGGATTCGCGGCTATCAGATGGGGTGCGACAATTATCTGGCTAAGCCTTTTGAACTCCAAGAATTGGGGGCGGTAATTCGCTCTTTGCTCGATCGCTACGCTCTAATCGCTCAGGCACCGTCTCATTCCCCCAAACCAGAACCGACGCCAACAGAGGCACGCAGCAGAGCCAACAGCCAGCCAGAAGCGGATTTTTTTACTCAAAAGTCAAACACAGGCGATTCCCTACGGGATAGCTCCGCTTCACGCCCATCTCCCAGCCAAAATGCTCCGAGTTTGACTCAGCGAGAGCGAGAAGTGCTAGAGTTGCTAACAGAAGGTCTTTCTAATATTCAAATAGGCGATCGACTCCACCTGAGTCCTCGAACTGTCGAAAAGCACGTCAGCAGGTTGTTCAGAAAAACCGACAGCAACAACCGTGCAGAACTCGTTCGCTTTGCGATGGAACACCATTTAGTCGGTAATTGGTAATTGGTAATTGTTAATTGGTAATTCTTAATTTTTCCTGATTGATAACGTACTCCAACAAACCCGCTTGAGCGTCCAGCAGCAAATCAATTACTCGATCGAATCCCTCCGGGCCACCGTAGTAAGGATCTGGCACTTCTTTAAGGTCGTATTTCTGGCAAAAATCGCACATCAGCCGCACTTTATCTTTATACTTTCCCGCATTATCAAGAGCAAGAATATTGCGATAATTGTCCCGATCCATAGCCAGAATCAAATCAAAATTTTCAAAATCTTTCCTGGTAAATTGGCGGGCTTCGCCTAGCAATTCAATGTCTCGCTTCTTCGCCGCCAATGCCATCCGCCTGTCAGGGGGGCTGCCAATGTGATAGCTAGCAGTTCCAGCAGAATCGCAGGTGATGCGATCGCTCAAACCAGCTTGTTCAATTAAGTGATTCATAATATTTTCTGCTGAGGGCGATCGGCAGATGTTGCCGAGACAGACAAACAATAATTTATAAGACATTTAATTGATAATTAGTAATTGGTAATTTTTAATGGGAAGGAAGAAAGAAAATTTTTCCTTTCCCCTTTTTCCCAATGTTTTGTGCTTCAGACAAATCAATCAGTCATTAGCTATAGATTCCTTTTTAAACACAGATAGCTAACAACTAATGACTGATGACTGATGACTAATGACTAACCGAAACCGGGGAGATTTAGTCCACCGGTGAGTTCTTCCATTTTCTCCCGCATCGTCATCGTAGACTTAGTGTAAGCATCCTGCATCGCCACAGTGACGAGTTCAGAAACCACATCAGCACCTTCACCGAGGGCATCCGGTGAGATTTCCACGCGGCGGGGTTCTTGGTTGCCGCTGAGAAAAACCTTGACCAAGCCACCGCCGGCAGTTCCCTCAATTTCCATGACATCCAACTCTTCTTGGAGCTTTTTAGCTCCTTCTTGAACCTGCTGAGCTTTTTTGAAAGCTTCAGTCAGTTCTTTCATTTTGCCCAGGCCGAAGCCAAATCCCTGTCCTGATTTTGTCATCAAAATTCCTCGGGTCTGAAACCCCGTCCTTACAGGACGGCTTTACATTTAATTTTAATCCCCTTGCGGGGTAGGGGGGTATGGTTGCCCCCCCCGTGAGGATATGGTTGTCCTCAATCTCCCATTTCTGGGGTAAAGTTAGCTTTGCCAATGTTTTCTGAGCTTGTTAGGCTAGCAGCACTGTTCCAGTGACCTTAGAACTGTTTAACTACTAGCGACAGAGCAGGGAACTAGCTTCGCATTCGCCCGGTGTCGTGACTCAAAAAACGTAGTCAGTTAAGACGCTTGGCGGGTCAAGATGGCTTGTTAGATTTCTCTTTCAAGCCTCATGCCGTCAGGGCTGAGGTTCTTGACAACTACTTTGTGATGGTGTGTGGGCTGGCAGTCTGCCGTTTCCGTATTACTTCAATGATGCCTTAGAAGGGAAACTCTCCCAGTATTCTAACTTCTGGCTCCAACAACAGCGACCACCGCTGCTCGACTTGCTGTTGAACGTGGCGGATCACTTGAAAAATATCATTGGCCGTTGCCGACCCGCAGTTAAGAATAAAATTAGCATGGCGCTGCGCTACTTGTGCGCCGCCGATCTGATATCCCTTCAGTCCCGCTTGTTCGATGAACCAACCGGCAGTCTTGGGGCCGGGGTTACGGAAGACTGAGCCACAGCTCGGTAAGTGGTAAGGTTGAGTTGTCCGCCGCTGGCTGAAATGGTCATTAGTTTCTGCCATTACTTGCGATCGGTCGAACCCCGGCTGTAACTGGAAAGTCGCTTCTGTTACTAGCCGATCGCCCCCTTGCAGCACCGAAGTCCGGTAGCGGTACTCCAACTCTTGGGGAGTCAGAATTTCCACCTTGCCACCAGGGGATAGGACGCGAGCGTTGACCAGAATATCAGCAGTACAGCCTCTATGAGCGCCTGCATTCATCACCACAGCCCCTCCCACGGTGCCCGGTATGCCGACTGCCCATTCTAGACCTTTCCAGCCCCGTTTAGCCGCCAACCAAGCAAGGCGGGGAATTGACTCCCCTGCCCCCGCTGTAACTTGACCTGTTTCTGGGTTAAAATTCACCTGTTTCAGGTAGCGAGTGCCGACGACCAAACCGGACAAACCCCGATCGCTCACCAACAAATTAGAACCTGCACCCAGCAGAGTCACCGGCATCCCTTCATCGTGTGCCCAGGCAAAACTCGCTTGCAAAGCCTCCATACTGCGGGGAGCAACGTACCACTCGGCCGGGCCGCCGACTCGGAAGGAAGTCAGGCCCGCCAGCGAAACTTGGGAGTTAATCTTGCAATCAGTTCCCCGCAAAGAAATAGGAGAATACACTCGCCGATTGTCCTTAACAGAGGAGTCATTCGAGATAGTCACCATCTTGAAAATCCTTAAAAATACCTTCGCTCGAAGACGTGGTTTAAAATCCATTTAGCTAACTTATGTCGCCCCTTTGAGCGAGCCGTCCGACAGAAGTTTCGGCCCAACGTGCAACGCCATAATGTCGATCGACTCTACTCAGTTCGCGAGCTAATCGGGGCGATCGGCTTGTTGATAAAAAGCCATAACCTCTGGAATAATCTGATTCAGATTACCAGCACCCAAAAACAGAGCCAAATCCCCCGGTTGCAGATTTTGGGTTAAAAACTGAGTGACTGACTCCAGGGAAGGCGCAAACTCAACCTCTCGGCCTTCTTTAGCAATCAAATCAGCAACCTGCTGCCCGCTAATCTCTCCTAAATTTGGTTCCCCAGCACTATAAATATCGCAAGCCACAACCAAATCAGCATCCCCAAAAGATTGAGCAAATTCTGGCAAAAATGTCAGAGTCCGGCTGTAACGGTGGGGTTGAAAAATTGCAACCACTCTTCGGGATTTGGGATTTTTTTCGCTACCTTCGATCCGCAAGCGAGCCGCCGCCAAGGTGACACGAATTTCGCTAGGATGGTGGGCGTAGTCGTCCACAAACAGGATGTCATTGTGAAAGCCCCGCACCTCAAAACGGCGGCGAGCTCCTTCAAAGCCAGCAATCGCTTTGGCAATCGCCGAAAACTCTAACCCCAACAATCGGCCTACTGCTACCGCAGCTAGTGCATTGCTGAGATTGTGTGTGCCGAGCAACTTCAACTCCATTTCCCCCAGGAAAACTCCTCGCTCCCAAATCCGAGCCTTGGTGCTTTCTGCCCCGTACTCCACGCCCGAAGCCGTGTAGTCAGCACCGCTGTCCGGCTGCAAGCTATAACTGACATGAGGGTGAAGGCAGTCTTTGACGATTTGGTCGTCAATGCAGCCCACCAAGG
This sequence comes from Microcoleus sp. T3_D1, assembly GCF_036700405.1. Lineage (NCBI taxonomy): Bacteria > Bacillati > Cyanobacteriota > Cyanophyceae > Oscillatoriales > Microcoleaceae > Microcoleus > Microcoleus sp. T3_D1. The sequence continues at coordinate 31,529 of NZ_JAUBOV010000021.1, read as the reverse complement.
TTTGACAGTTTTGGGCAAACACCTTAAATGTGTCTATTACCTGGTCAAGGGTATCGTAATGGTCTGGATGATCCAGTTCCACATTCGTCACTATGCCAATTTTGGCTACCAGCTTAACGAGAGAACCGTCGGATTCATCAGCCTCGGCCACTAAGTAGGGCCCTTCCCCCAAACGGGCATTGCCTTCCCAAGCATTTACCTCGCCTCCTACTACGATCGTCGGGTCTAGACCCGCCGCCATCAGCATGAAGCCGATTAAGCTGCTAGTAGTAGTTTTGCCATGAGTCCCGGCTACCGCTATGCTTTGATAATCTTGAATTAACGCTGCCAACACATCCGATCGATGAAAAATCGGACAGCCCAAATCTAAAGCAGCTCGATATTCGGCATTGGCTGGGTGAATAGCCGTCGAACATACTACTTGAGGCAATCCCAGAATTGCTTGGGCGCTTGAACCGTTGCCGTTCAATTGGATAGCTTTGGCTGTCGCGACAGAAGTCCCTACCGTACCCGCGACTATCGAGGATACTGCCCTTTCCTGTTGCCCGCAGTCGGGACTGCTACCGTTGAGGGCCGTTTGAAATAGTTCCAAATTGCTGGCGTCTTGACTCCAAAAAATATGAGCTCCCATTCCTTGCAAGCGCTCGGTTATGTGACTCGATTTAATGTCGGAGCCGTACACAGGCAACTTGCGTTTAGCTAGAATGTAGGCAAGGGCTGACATCCCAATCCCACCAATGCCGATGAAATGAAATGGTCTACCGCTAAAATCAACAGAACTCGGCATCTTTGCTCCTCACACACCACACCACGCCAATAACACGCGATATCATATCAAGAATTGTTTTTTCAGGATACAGTTCGCTAGAGATTTTGTACAAAATTCTCTGCGCGTCCCTAGATTTGAGGGACTTGTAGAGATGTTTGTCTTGTATCCTATATGACTTAGTACCGAGTAGTTTTCCGGAACAGTCACAGCTCGAAAATTGCAGGTAAGAGAAAACGGGGTCTGGGGCCTGTGCCAATAGACTAAGTTTGGGTGGTTGCATACTCCTGCATTCTTTCTATTTCTATCCGCCTGCTGTGCTGGGATACGGCAGCAAAAGCCCCACAACCTTTCTACCAAGATTGAGGGTAAAACCCATAAGGATTTACAAACACTACCACGAACAACAAAATTTCGCTCATTTTGTAGTCATTTATCTACTCCTACGGTTATTTTTTCTTGAAAGTCAGAGATTGACACGATCGCAACTCAATTACAGCAACTATAGATAGTATGTATTCTCACTTAATTGTATATATACCAAGTTATGCAGTTAGTCGAATAAGTGGAAAAGTGATAGAGCTTACGGTTAAAAGTGTATAAACATAAAATTGGCGCGATGTCTCTACTAATCCTGATTTTGGGGAAATATGGGGAAAATAGCGATTTTGGGGGGGACTTTTGACCCGGTTCACTGGGGTCACGTGTTGGTGGCCGAGACGGCTGCAAGTCAATTTGCTCTCGATCGAGTCATTTGGGTACCGGATCGCTCTCCTCCTCACAAAGAGCGCCCGGATTTGGCAAGTTTTGAGCAGCGGCGGGAAATGCTTGCTCTGGCGATCGGCGATCGCCCAGACTTCGTAATTTCGCCGCGGTCGGCAAATCCCAGAGGCAGTTGTTTTGCGATCGACACCCTGCTGTATTTGCAAAAATTGTATCCCGGCGATCATCGCTGGTACTGGATTATTGGTAGTGACGCACTCCTTACTCTTCCCAAATGGCATCGGTGCGGCGAAATTGCCCGGTTGTGCGACTGGTTGGTGGCCCCACGTCCGAGTCAGGAAGATCGAGAGATAGCAGAAAGCGGGGAGATTGGGGGACTGTCCGAGTGGGGAGATTGTCCGGGTGGAAAACCCCTCGATTTCGGGGGGGACAGGATGCAGGTTCATGCGACTGCTGTGGGCCGACGAGTTGCCGAACAAATGGCTCTTTTGGACGTGGAAATTCGCTGGGAAGTGCTGTCCATGCGTGCGATCGAGATTTCGTCGAGCCACATCCGCCGCTGTTGCGCCGAAAGGATCGACCTCCGCTACTTAGTCCCGGAAGTTGTCGGGACTTATATTGCAGCCCATCAGCTTTACCAGTAACCAGCGGCAGAAAGCCTAATGCCTTCTCCCTTGCAATGTCAGCCTTCTAGAAAAGTTCAAGCTTTTTTGATCGACACAAAAAGTTAGAAAGGATCGACCTTTGCGATATGATCTTGTCTCATAACTCAATTCTTAAATTTTTCCAAAATTTAAGCCTAAGCTAAGGGCTGCCATCGTTAGGAGGTACTAAAGTGATTCGAGTCGCGATCAATGGTTTTGGACGTATCGGGCGCAGTTTTGCGCGCTGCTGGCTGGGCAGAGAAAACAGCCAGCTAGAGTTGGTAGCTATTAATGACACTTCCGATCCCAGAAGTAATGCTCACTTGCTCAGATACGATTCCATGATGGGAACGTTGAAGAATGTGGACATCAGTGCGGATGAAAATTCCATTACCCTAAATGGCAAGACAGTTAAATGCGTGAGCGATCGCAACCCGCTAAACTTGCCTTGGAAAGATTGGGGTATTGATCTGATTATTGAATCAACCGGCGTCTTCGTTGACCAAGCTGGTGCATCGAAGCATATCACTGCCGGCGCTAAAAAAGTGCTAATTACCGCTCCCGGCAAGGGTTCTGAAGTTGGCACTTATGTGATGGGAGTCAACCACCACAACTACAAGCACAGTGACTACACAGTCATCAGCAATGCTAGCTGTACTACCAACTGTCTGGCTCCTGTACTGAAAGTGCTGCACGAAAATTTTGGCATCGTCAAAGGCATGATGACCACTACCCACAGCTATACTGGCGACCAGCGCTTGCTGGATGCTAGCCACCGCGACTTGCGGCGGGCCCGGGCGGCAGCAATGAATATTGTGCCGACTTCTACCGGAGCAGCACAAGCTGTGGCTTTGGTGATTCCAGAATTGAAGGGCAAGTTAAATGGTATCGCCATGCGCGTCCCGACTCCTAATGTGTCGGTAGTTGATTTTGTGGCTCAGGTAGAGAAAAAGACTTTTACCGAGCAAGTAAATCAAGTTTTCAAAGAAGCCGCCGAAGGCTCCATGAAAGGGATTTTGGAGTACAACGATTTGCCTTTAGTTTCATGCGACTATCGCGGAAGTGATGCTTCTTCGATTCTGGATTCCAGCTTGACGCTGGTGATGGATGGCGACATGGTGAAGGTTTTGGCTTGGTACGACAATGAGTGGGGCTACAGTCAGCGGGTGGTTGACTTGGCTGAATTGGTCGCCGAACGTTGGGAAGGTTAGATCCCTGACTTCTTTCCGGCAGTCCAGCCGTCCGGCAGGGGTTGAAACCCCTGCCTCAAAGCTAAAGTCCTCTTAAGAGGACTGAGAAGAAGACTTTTAAACTTATTAGTCTTCTTAAAAAAAGTCAGAAGAAGACTTTTAAACTCATTAGTCCTCTTAAGAGGACTTTAGCTATTAGACAGGGAATTCATTCCCTGGCGGACTAGGGAGTGGCCGACAGTCAGCTTAAGTAAAATCCAAAATATGTAAGTTGGGTTGAACGATAGCAAACCCAACCTACTTCTTAGTCTGCGGAGGCAGATTTTGTTTGTGTAGGATCGGTTTCAACCGCCGAATCATCAAAGTAAATAGTTTATATGAAAAAAGCACTGATTTGTGGTATCTCAGGTCAGGACGGAGCTTATTTAGCTAAACTGTTACTCGATCGAGGTTATGAAGTTTGCGGCACCTCCAGGGACGCCCAAATGTCTAGTTTCGGAAATCTGGCCCGTTTGGGCATCCGAGACAGAGTAAAACTAGAATCCATGTCTCTCAACGATTTTCGCAGCGTCTTGCAAGTGCTTGCCAAAATAGAGCCAGATGAGGTGTACAATCTAGCCGGCCAAAGTTCCGTCGGTCTGTCTTTTGAACAACCCGTAGAAACCCTCGAAAGCATTGCCACAGGCACATTGAATCTGTTAGAAGCAATTCGGTTTACAGGCGGAAAAATCAAACTTTACAACGCCAGTTCCAGCGAATGTTTTGGGGATACCGGAGGCAGTGCAGCCGATGAAAATACGCCTTTTCGCCCCAGAAGTCCTTACGCGGTAGCGAAAGCAACGGCATTTTGGGAAGTAGCAAATTATCGAGAAGCGTACAATTTGTTTGCGTGTTCTGGTATTTTGTTCAATCACGAGTCGTCGCTGCGACCGGAGAGGTTTGTTACCCAAAAGATTGTATCTGTTGTGTGCAGAATTGCGGCAGGTAGTTCCGAAAAACTGCATTTAGGAAATATTTCAGTGCAACGGGACTGGGGTTGGGCGCCGGAATATGTGGAGGCGATGTATTTGATGTTGCAGCAGGAAGAACCGGACGATTATGTAATTGCCACGGGTGTAAGTTATCCTTTGGAGGAGTTTGTGCAGACAGCTTTTGTTTCTGCGGGTTTGGATTGGCGGGAACATTTAGTAACCGATGCTAGTCTTTACAGACCGACGGAGATTGCAGTTGGGAGGGGAAATCCGGGTAAGGCGAAACAAAAGTTGGGATGGGAGGCTAAGTATAAAATGCCCGATGTGGTGCGGATGATGGTGGAAGCGAGGATGATGTGAGGGAAAAGTATGGGGTGAAAATATGGAAGGAGAATATGCAACGGCTAAGGAGTGGTATAAAGCCAATCGCCGGGAGTTGAAGAAATATCGGGGTCAGTGGATCGCTTATACTAACCGAGGGGTGATTAGTTGCGATCGGGATTATCGAAAGATGAAGGACGGGATTCCCCCTGATACACCTAATTTAAGTTATGTGATCGGTCGCATATATGAAAGCGAGTTTAGTGAGTCTGTTCGCTTCCCAGGATTTCGCTGTTGTAACTAGATATTAGTTGATGATGTTTAAAACTGTGAAACAATGCAATTCAGTGATGAATATATTTTGGAGAAAGAACGGTTACAGGGTTTTGTGGCGGAAAGGGAATTGATTGTTTACCACAACAATCTCTTTTTAGCGATGGATACTTGTACCATAAACTGTTGTATAGCTTAATTTACGAATATGTCAAAATCAATCAATGAACTAACAAACAACTGTTTGATGGAAATACCAAATAATATCGATTTATATTGGCTTAAGACATTCAACCAAAAATACATATCAGTAGTAGATGGAAGAGTTTGCCAGACTCAATCTTCTGATTTTTCAGCGGAAGTCAATGTAATTATGGCTGTGAATCGAGATCTAGATTTTGTTGTTTTACTGACTCCTCAAGGTAACTATTTGTCAGCTCAGATAGATGGGGCTTTGCAAGCAGATAGAAAGTTGATTGGCCCTTGGGAAAAATTCAAGCCAGTTTATTTTTCTAATGATAATTTGGCTTTACTAACCGATCATAACCAATATTTGTGTGCTGAATTAGATGAAGATTTAGTGGCAAATCGTAGTAGCATTGGTTCCTGTGAAAAATTTAATTTGACATCAATTCCCCAATCAATTTTGGATAAGTTAGTTTCTACAATATACCCGATTATAAGAATTATTACATTGGGCAATTTTGAGTCTGAAATTAACAGATTTAAAAATAAAGTTTTAAGCTTACAATCACAAAAAAAACCGATTAAAATTTATGTGGGACCAGGAAGAATTCCTAAAGTCGGCTTTTTAAATATCGAACTGGAAGTTCAGGTAGAACCTGAATTTTTGGAAAATCACTTTGATGAAATTTTTCAGTTTCCCGCAAATAGCTCGTGGTCAATTCCCGATAGTTGCGTAGACTATATTTTCCATGAAGATTTTATTGAGCATATCAGTCAACAGTCTCAAATCGAGTTTCTTGCAGAAGCGTATAGAGTCCTAAAACCGGGCGCTATTCATAGAATTAGTACACCTTGTTTAATAGAGTCAATGCGCTTGCATTCTGATTTTGAGAAAGGCTTTCAAGGTGTATTTTCAGATGAATGGAAATGCTGGATTCATATCAATTTACTCAGCAAGAAAATGATTGAGGAGATAGCGACGATGATTGGCTATAAGCGCGTTCACTTCACGGTTAAGAATCATAGTTTATCTGAACATCACCCAGGAGATTCGCGACCTGGCAGCGATCGAGATGAAAACTTCGGCAATATTTATGTCGAACTATTAAAAACTGCGGAGTAGTAAACCAGATGATGCGATATGCGTCCAGTTCCTAATTCATGAATTGTGGGGCTACGCGATATGCCTGTAGCCCCTAATTCATGAGTAAGCCTGAAGTTGAAAGAACTATTTTTTGAGTCATGCCTTTGAGCATATCATTTTCTTACAAAAACATTTAAAATTTCAATAAAGATTATAAAAATGAGACCTAGGTTAACTAAGTAGCCTGCGATCTTGCTAATATTTCCAAATCCTTGTGATTTAGTATTCAGCGACCTTGATATGTATGCTAATAGCCTAGTATTAAGTCACTTCCGCCATCCTTAACAGAGCTTTCAGCGCATCTATATTGACAAGCGTATCTTCCCAACCGTCTATCCAGTAAATAAGTTGCCGCAAGTAAGAGCATTCAATACTTTCGCCCATTAAGTAGTAGTAATCAAGTCCCGCTTGACGGCTGAGAATATAGAAACATGTTGTCGGGTAGTGGGGCGTTAAAATCTCTATCACCTTGGTTCCGGGACTGCAAAATATCAGGTTAGTCCCTCCACCGCCGTGCATACTAACTACAACTTTAGCTCCCCTCAGCAGCGAAGCTGTTTCTGCTATCGAAATTGATTCGGCATAGATAGTCACAAATCCGTGTTGGTTCAAAACTTCTAAAACTTCATCTTCATTAATAATTCTCCGGCTCTGTCCAAGGTTCCGACTGATATATATGCGTTCTGGCTGCTGCGAGTTGGGTTCCGCTGCGGCGGGCAGGAATTTGCTTCTGAGAAATTCAACCGCCCATTTAGTTGGACAGCAGATTAAACCTGGGTAAGACGAAACAATTAACCTATCTGCTTGTATGTGAGGGTATTTGCTGCTCTCTACGATTTTATTTTCTGGAATACCTAAGATATCCAGTGTTTCCTTGTGAAACCCCGAATAACTACTGACTAAAAACTTATCTATACTATTTATATCTATGCCACTGAGTTCTATTAGCCCTAATTTTGGCAGTGCGTCTACTATCCAATGGTAATATATTACACTTGTATTTCCTGATAAAACAGCTACTGTCCCTTCAACGTGGTGAACAGGAGGAAAGTTTAACTCTGATAATTTTCCTGGATCTATATAACTAGAAACATCAAGTAACATCTGATTATTTTGCGTGATATAACCATTCTTAAGCGGATCTAATTGACAATACCGACCTTCTGGAAGCGTAGAGACGAAAGTAGCAGGCGATTCAAATTTACTCCTTTCATTTAAAAACGGATGAACTTCTTTATAAATTGTTTTCGGTGGCGCTATTTCTACTAGATGCATGGGATGTATATCTATATAATTAGTATGATCTAACTTAGATACAATTGCCCACTCTTTTGTTGTGATATAAAACCCTTTGGGTGGGGCTACCGACTGTGCTTTTCTTAAACAAGCATTTGCCTCCTCTATTTTACCTTGTTGCAGCAAAATATTTCCTAAGTTTCGGAGAGCTTCAGGGTGTTCACATGGAATCTCTTGATTAATTAACCCTTGTAAACAGGAAACAGCTTCATCCAACTTACCTTGTTTAGTAAGACGACTCGCTAATGATAGATAGGCATCATGGTGGACATCTGGTAGTTGCAGCGCTTTTTGGTAATAGTTTATTGCCTCATTTATTTGATTTGTTTCTGATAAAATATGACCAATATTAATGTAAGTATTTCCTTTGTCAGGCTGCAATTCAATCGATTTCTTGTAAATTTTAATGGCTGCATATAGCTGTTTTTGTGCTGAAAGAATCTGCCCAATATTTACATATACTTCACCTTTACTAGAAGTGAGTGGGATCGCTTTTTGGTAAAATTTTAGGGCCTCGTCTAGCCGATTCTGTTGTTGTAATAGCTGACCCATATTAATATAGACTTCGCCAACTTCGCGTGAATTTTGTTGAAGCAGTAGTGAAGTTTTGTAAACTTCTAGTGCTTCATCTACTCGACCTCTTAGTGCTAGAATTTTACCTAAATAGGTATAGAATGACGCTGAATATGACTTATTGAGTAAAGCGTTAAAGAATTTGGCTCTAACAGCCACCTGTTCGTCACACTTGTTCTCTAAAGCTAGATGCTCAGCCCAACGGCTATAAGCTAAAGCTATTTCAGGTTTTAGCAAAACTGCCTGATGGAACGAGGCAAGCGCTTCATCCCATTCCCCTTTTTGTGCAAAAAAGGTTCCCAATGACCAGTGAACTTCCTCAAATGAAATCGAGAAGAACTGTTTGTACTTTAACTGAAATTCCATTGATGGTCGGATGATTTCAGAGATAGTTTGATGACGAGTTCGACTACTTGAACGGACCATTTCAAGGAATGACGCAACTTGTTCATCATTAACATATCGTTTCAGATAGTCGCGGAAAATTTTTTGGATAAAATCTGCATCACTGAGGTGGCTATTTTTTTGCAAAAATGCAACGTCATCAAAGGGAAACTGCTCTAGATAACTAAGTTTAGCCAACGCTTTCCCTAACTGATCGTCAGACATAAAAAATGGATGAAGCTCTATCGCTCTTCGGTAGGAGACAACTGCTGCTTCTAGATCGCCGAGTTGTTCTAACGCTTCTCCTAACAGGTTGTGAACTAAAGCCTCTTGCGAGTTAAGCTCGATCGCTCTTTGATATATGTCGATCGCCCCCTGCCAATCGCCCTGTTTCGCTAAAGCATTCCCCAAATCCAAATAAACTTCTAAGTTATCTGGCTGAATATTTAGTAGATTGCGGTATGCTTGCACATCATCTGGATTTAACTCAATCGCTCGACGGTAAGCAGCGATCATGCATTCCAAATCCAACTCTCTTCGCTGCTGCAAAATATCTGCTATGCAGCCGTAAATCCAATCAACATCCGGGTTGAGAATACTTGCTTGGCGGTAAGCCGCGATCGCCTCATCTAGCTGACCCAATTTTGCTAAACTTTGCCCTAATCCTACATAGGAACCAAAATGATCGGGATTTAATTGAATCGCTTGACGGAATGCAGCCACCGACTCTTCCCATTGCTGTTGTCGCTCTAGGACATCTCCCAAGTGGTGATAAGACCAAGAAAAATCCGGTTTGAGTTCTATGGCGCGGCGGTAAGCTGCGATCGCTTCCTCCAACTTACCTTGTTGACTTAAGGCTTCCCCTAGGTGATAATAAGAGCAAGAAATGTCAGGATTTAGCTCAATCGCATGGCGGTAGGCGGCGATCGCCTCCTCTAGATTCCCTGACTCTAGAAGTCGATCGCCCTCGTTAAAGTATTGTGTTGCCACTTCTGGTGTATTCATAAATCTGTTCAATTATATTTATAAAATCAACGATCTTTCAAACCTTGTACACGATACCAGACTATAGGCGCTTTAGCAAAGTTCCTGACTTGAAACAAATTTACACATCGTCCAATATACTAGGGAACACTTGATCGAAATGTCAAGTCAACTAGCAAAATCTGTCTTCAGTATGCCTTCATAATGTACTAAACTGAGCAAGCACCAAGGATGTGGCAGTCATCACAGAGTTTTTAGGGGTAATTATATGAAAAAAGCACTAATTTGTGGTATATCCGGCCAAGACGGAGCTTATTTAGCCAAACTACTCCTAGATAAAGGCTACTCAGTCTGTGGTACATCGCGGGATGCACAAATTTCAGGATTCCAAAATCTCTCCCGCTTAGGCATCCGCGACTCAGTAAAGCTAGAATCCATGTCTCTCAATGATTTTCGCAGCGTTTTGCAAGTCCTAAGCAAAATTCAGCCAGATGATGTGTACAATTTAGCAGGTCAGACTTCCGTAGGGTTATCCTTCGAGCAACCCGTCGAAACCCTAGAAAGCATTGCCACGGGGACACTGAATCTCCTAGAGGCAATTCGGTTTACGGGAGGAAAGATCAAACTGTATAATGCTAGTTCTAGCGAGTGTTTTGGCGATACCGGAGGCAAAGCCGCCGAAGAAAACACGCCATTTCAACCTAGAAGTCCCTATGCAGTTGCCAAGGCAACAGCGTTTTGGGAAGTAGCGAATTATCGGGAGGCCTACAATTTATTTGCTTGTTCTGGTATCCTATTTAATCACGAATCTCCCTTGAGACCATCACGTTTTGTCACCCAAAAAATTGTATCAGTAGCTTGCCGGATTGCCGCGGGCAGTCCAGAAAAGCTGCAATTGGGCAATATTTCCGTACAGCGGGACTGGGGTTGGGCACCCGAATATGTGGAGGCAATGTATTTGATGTTGCAGCAGTCGGAACCCGATGATTATGTGATTGCCACTGGAGAAAGTCATGCTTTACAAGAATTTGTTGTCCAAGCGTTTGCCACTTTAGGATTAGACTGGGAGGAACATACAGTTACAGATATGAGTCTTTATCGACCAACAGAAATTGCACTTGGTAGAGGCAACCCTGCTAAGGCCAAGGAAAAGTTAGGTTGGGAGGCAAAATATAAAATGCACGATGTAGTAAAGATGATGGTGGAGGCAAAGCAGGCTAATTTTTAATAGACGGACAGAATCTATACTAAGGATTCTGTTATACCGAAAGTTAAATTTTGTTAAGTTAAGTAAAAATAGGAAAAAATGGGAATGAGTAAGTGGAAAAAAAGTTTTAGCTATAAGGGGAAAGAACTCCCTTACAACCGCATCCGATATAACAATCCATCGGAAAGAGCAGTAGAAGTACCGATAGGGTTCGAGTTTTTGCTCAATGTTCCGAAATCCGCCCGCGTCTTAGAAGTGGGAAACGTGCTATCCTATTATGAAAATTCCCTCAGTCAGTATACGGGAGTTATTTCCAGAAAGATTGTAGATAAATTTGAAATAGATCTAGGTGTAGACAATGAAGATTTAATGTTACTTAGCTCTGAACAAAAATATGATGCTATAGTTTCTATTTCAACAGTAGAGCATATAGGACAGGGTGTTACCCCCCTAGGCACTTATGGTGAAGTTACAGAAGAACGAGATTTGGAAGATCCTCTCAAGGCTATAGCTAAGATATACGATCTGCTCACTACGGGTGGAACTGCCTTAATTACCGTTCCTTTTGGAACCCTGACAGATGGTGAGTGGTATATTCAGTTCAGCGGTCAGTACCTAAGTCTTTTAGAAAAGTACGGAATCCCTAAAGAAGCAGTTACTACAAATTTCTTAAAATTAGTAGATCGAGATCCAACCGAAGATAGCGTTAAAATGTTGTGGGAAGAAGTCGAGGCTATTGAAGTTAGTAATGTAGAGTACAATTATCCATTTACAACAGCTAATGCGATCGTTGTTATAGAGCTTTCTAAGGTTTCCAACGATTTCTATTTAAACTTAAATGTCGAACCTACGCCTTTGTTTTACAATAAGCCTTATGGAGAGCGGATAGGAGCGGGTCAAGACAAGGTGCAATTGCGCCAAATCCAGGCAGAGTTAGAGCAATACAAGGCGCAATTGCATAAAACTCAGGCGAATGTGGAAATAATCTCGGTTCATGTGCCAAAAACAGGAGGAACAACGTTCTCTCAAATTTTAATTGATGTTTATGGCACTGAAGCTATTTTCATGGATTATTTGAATAGGCCCGCAAGTCAAATATATAAACCATCCGATTTGCAGCCAAACATTAAAGCTATTCACGGTCACTTTCACTCAGATAAATACAATGGTTATTTTCCGAATGCTAAAAGAGTAATCTGGTTGAGGAACCCCGTGATTCGATTAATATCAAATTACTTTTATTGGCGATCGCAAGAGGAGGGGGTTCCACGCAATATGGATGTGTTGGGAATCGTAGAGTTTGCTGAGATGGTGAAAAATACAGCAACTAGCTTTATTGGTAAAAATCAATTGAGTGATTTTGATTTTGTCGGAATTATGGAGTTTTTTGAGTCCGACTTAGAAGATTTAAGAAAGATAATGAAATGGTCAGAAGTTACTATTTGTAGTGACAAGAGCAATACATGTCCTAATTATAAATATCAAGTACAAAAAATCTTAGCTGATAACGAAATTATCAATAAGTTAGCACAGAGCAACAGTCTCGATATGGAACTGTATCAAGAGGCTCTGAACTTGCGAGCAAAGCGTAGGAATGAATTAGGTGGATTCCACCAGCTTCTACAACTTAGCGAACAATCTCAGACTCAACTGCACCAAACTCAGGGGGAATTAGAACAATCTCAGACTCAACTGCACCAAACTCAGTGGGAATTAGAACAATCTCAGACTCAACTGCACCAAACTCAGGGGGAATTAGAACAATCTCAGACTCAACTGCACCAAACTCAGTGGGAATTAGAACAATCTCAGACTCAACTGCACCAAACTCAGGGGGAATTAGAACAATCTCAGACTCAACTGCACCAAACTCAGGGGGAATTAGAAC
>NZ_JAUBOV010000021.1:0-18723 GCF_036700405.1 Microcoleus sp. T3_D1 | reverse complement strand
AAACTCAGGGGGAATTAGAACGGTCTCAGACTCAACTGCACCAAACTCAGGGGGAATTAGAACGGTCTCAGACTCAACTGCACCAAACTCAGGGGGAATTAGAACGGTCTCAGACTCAAGGGGAGCGGATTCACTGGGAATTGCAGCGAGCAGAATATCAACAAGCTGTTGCTAATCAGGCAAATGGAAACGGTCAAATGCATTACAGACTATTAGTGTGGGAGGGATGGTATGCATATCGCAGCGGCGATTTGAAAAAAATGCGGGAGTGCTTGCAGAAATCTTTGAAATTTACGTCTTTATCGCGAACTGAAACAGTAAGTAATTGGTTAGAGAGTTTTAGCACTTTGTCCTCGGAGAAAGGTGGGCCGTTTGACAGCAATGCCTTGACGAATTCAGAAGAGTGGAAACAATTAATGCGCTGCCTCATTACCAAGGCAAACTCATTTAAAATTTGAATGTCGTGCAAGTCTCTGGGAAGTTGGATTCTAAATCAACCGCTTTCTCGCTCTGGTATCGAGAGAAATTCGATTGGCAGGTTCTAGTATCCGGTTCACAGATTGCTGAAATCTTTTTGATAAGTTGAGGCAAAAATTAAAATACCTATTTGGCGCAAGCGAGAAACTAAAAATGACAGAGTGGAAGAATACGTTAGATTTTCACTTAAACTTAAATGCAGAGCCTACCCCTCTGTTTGCAGGAGAATTAGAGAAAGTTCAGCCAGAAATCCAAACAGCAGGAGAATTAGAACAATCCCCTGACTTTATTTTCCTGGTTTCAACGCTTGCGGCTCAACTTCACACTTCTGAGGAAGAGTTAGAGGAATCTCACGCTTTTGTACAATTGATGCAGGGGAAAATTGAGCAATTGCAGCGAGTGAAAGAGCAACTAAGCCAAACTCAGGAGGAATTGAAGCGGACTCAAACTTTGATGCAGGAAGTTCAGGCAGAAAAAGATTGGCTGCAATCCAAATATCTGGCTGTGAGACAGATGGCACAGGAGCTTCAAAAAGAGCTAGAGCAAGCTCTAGCTCGGCAAGGATAGACTTTTAAGCAACCGTTGCGGCTGTTGACTGGTCTACCGCAAGACCGCACTTTATCAGGAGTGAGTTAAATTATGAATAACGGGAGATGTGCTATGAACAAGGAAACATTAAACTCTAATTTTGGAGTTAATATAGGCGGTTTTGTCAAAGGTGAGTTTGGGCTTGGGGAAGGTGTCAGAGCGAATATTAGATCCATCAAAGCTGCGGGGATTCCCTACACAGTTAATAGCCTGAATGTCAAGTGGCACCGGAACTTAGATACCAGCTACGAGGAAGATTTTGCGGCTGAAAACCCCTATGCAATTAACTTGGTCAACGTGAATGCCGAGTCGCTGGGTACATTTATTGATGCTTTTGGTAAAAGTTATTTTCAAAATCGCTACAATATTGGATGTTGGGCTTGGGAACTGCCGACATTTCCCCCAGAGTGGCGGTTTGCTTTCGATTTCTTTGACGAGATATGGACTTACAGCAATCACTCGGCAGAAGCGATCGCCGCGGTATCGCCTATCCCCGTGATCAAGATCATGCCTAGCCTCGATCTGCCCCAGCCTTCTTTGGGAAAAGAAGCTTTAGGCTTGCCTACAGATAAGTTTATTTTTCTTTTTATGTTTGACTCTCTGAGCACCTTTGAAAGAAAAAATCCCGAAGGAGTAGTTCAGGCATTTATCCAAGCTTTCGGCGAGTCAAATAACGATGTTTTGCTGGTTATAAAGTTTTCTAACTCGGAACACTATCCTCACCAGCGAGATAAATTTAAGGAGTTAGTTGCACACTATCCGTCAGTTCACCTGATAGAGGGACATTTGATGAAGGAAGAAGTGAATGCCTTAATTTACAATTCAGACTGCTATGTATCACTGCATCGGGCTGAAGGTTTCGGGCTGACAATGGCTGAAGCTATGTTTTACGGCAAGCCAGTAATTGCCACGGCTTACTCGTCTAATATGGAATTTATGAATGTCGGCAATAGTTTTTTAGTTAAATACGATTTGGTGACGCTTGTAGAAGAGCAGGGGCCTTACAAAAGAGGGAGCACTTGGGCGGAAGCTGATATCGAACACGCTGCTGCTCTCATGTACTACGTCTTTCACAATTATCCGCAAGCCCAGGAAGTAGGTGCAAGAGCAGCTAGCGAGTTGAAGTCTTTATTGAGTCCGCAGACGATCAGCAAAAAAGTTAGAAGCCGCCTAGAACATATTATGAATATGTGGACAACAAACAAATTTTATAGCTCCAAAGATTACTTGAAAGCTCAAGCAAATTACTTTGAATCCCAAGCTCAAGCTTGGAAGAAGACAGCACATCAAGTGCAGATGGAACTAGATCGCTACCAGAAACTTGCTTCCCCCCAGTCCAAGATTAAATAATTAACATTAATCTTGCTTGAGTTTTCAAGAAGTAGGTAACTGTCTCTCCCCCTTTTTTCGTAACTGTCTTAGGATTTTCATGGCTTCCCGATAGGCGAATTTCCAATCACAATGATAGTTACGATTAGGTGCATGAGAGGTACTCGCCTCATCATCAACAATATACTCCAAAGACATGAAGAATGGCAGCACAATGTTTTATCGACTATCTCTCCAATATCTTTGAGCATTGCTAACACAAGCCTCCCTATTTCCATGAATCACCCCAGGTTTGTTAGCAATCCATGATGTAAAGGTAAGCCCCGATCCTCGATTTAATTTTCTATCCGCAGGTGTTTGAGGTATTCGAGAAAATTATTAGCTATCACTGCCCAGTCAAACTTTTGTTCAACATATTGTCTAGCATTCTCAATCCTGCTGCTTGTGACGGAAATATCTTCCTCTTTTAGATTGGAGATTGCCTCATAAAAATGCTCGATTTCGGCTATAATGCAGTGCTTTCCATCCTCAAGACCCAAACCCCTCGCTCCGAAAGGAGTAGTAATAATCGGAATCCCGGCGGCCAAGTAATCCAGCATCTTCAAGTTAGTCCCAGACCCGGATACCACTGGATTCAATGCCGCGTCAGCTACTCCCAAAACAACATTTTTGATCTCATCATTCACCAATCCCATAAAGCTAACATTCAAGGGAAGCTGTTCTCCAGAAAAAGCCCAACAAACATTCCCAACAATTAAGAAATTAACCTCCGGCATTCTCGCGGCGGCATTTAATATATAGCGGACAGCCTCTACATTCGGAGCGTGCCAACTGCCAATAAATAATGCTGTAAAACTCCCCTGCAAGCCGAGCTGTTTTTTCTGAAAAATCCGCTTGGCTGGCGAAACATAGCTAACCGCATCTAAGTCTACTCCGTTAGGAACTTCAACAAACTTATTTAAGTCAGTGCCGTAGATTTCTTTCAGCCGCACAGCATCATTGTAGCAACATACCACAATTAAATCGCTGACTTGGCAGCATTCACTTTCAACTTTGCGAGCAGCTTCTAAAAGTTCGCCTCCTTTTTCATAAGCTGCAAAAATATTTTTCTTGACATCCACTTGCACGTCATGGGCTTCATACCAAATAGGGCGATCGCATACTTCTTGAATTGCAGGCAAAAGATAGGAATTGCAAGCCACAATCAAATCTGAATCACTTGCTGCTTTCCTGAGAGCTTCCACATAAGCAGGTGTCAAACGGTATAGCTGAGGCATAACTACATCTGTAATTTGCAGTACCCCTGTCCTCAACCTGATAGATCCTTCTGCTTCTAAATGCTGCGGTGATTGGGGGATTCTGGTTTCCCAAACTCCGGGAGCAATTTCGCCTTGAAATGCCTCTCCACTATCAGTAAACGTGACTAATTCAACGTCAAATTTCTTAGCCAAATGCCGATAGAGGTGAAATACTCGACTTTGACCGCCGCCGCTGGGGGGAAAAATAGGATAAGTCAAAGCTACAGTAATTTTCTTGCGTTTTTGTACTGCTGTATTCGCGGTGTAGCGAACATTTTCGCCCAACAAGCGGGCAACAGCATTTTCCCAAGTAATGTCCTCAACCAACTTCTTGCCTACCGTTCCCATTCGCTGTGCTGCATCGGGATGCTTGCACAAATAATCAATACGTTCAGCAATTATTTTGGGGTCGAGAGGCACTGAATATCCCGTTTCTTCATTACGGACAAACTCGTTCGGTCCTCCTGAATCAGCAGCAGTAATCACAGGCTTGCTGCTCATCATTGCCTCTACGGTAATTAGTCCGTAATCTTCGTCGTAGGGAATGTAAAGCACAGCAAAAGCATCAGCATACAGTTCTTCAAGTTCGCGATCGTTAACAAAACCTAGAAAAATAATTCTCTGATCGTCTCCTGCCAGTTCTTTAAGATAATTCAGTTCATCGCCTGTGCCGGCAATTTTAAATTGAATATCAGTTTTGACATATTTCATTGCTTCTATTAATACACCGATTCGCTTGCTGCCGTACTCCAAGCGACTCGCTGTAAATAAATAATCAGTTTTGCCGGAACGCAGATTTTTAAGGATGGGAGGCGGGTAAATAGTTTCAACTCGACAGCCTGGGGGGAAATAATCTTTGCGATTGGCAACGTTGTGAGCGATCGCAGCATATTTCTTGACAGCACTCGGTGCCAATCCGATACTATCTAAGTAATGAACTATCTCGCGGATTAGCGGGCCTGGAAACTGGAAAGCATCGGCTGGCAAATACTCCCGACAAGAACGAAGCTGATTAATTTTTTGATAAAACTCGCTAAGTGAATCTCTGGAACCTTTATTTTTTTGCATGAATTTCTGTAAAGCAGAAATTTCCCGATTATCAGTCGTGTATGTTTCTGGCCAGCTTGCCGGATAAGTGTCGTACAAGCCCCGCAACTTGTGCAGCATATAGCAGATGTGGTTGGGATGCTGAACCATCCAAGACGGGTATTTGCCAGAAATAACTAAATCAAAGTGGCTCAGATCCAACTGCGAAAAATGCCAGTAATTATCTATCAGTTCGTCGAAATTACTCTCAGGGCTTGGCAATTTGATTAAATCAGCTTGGTGTGCAGTGTGCTGATTTATGTGGTGCAGCAGTCCCCACCAGAGGTTTTCAGCACCTCCAATCCGAAACGGAACAGCACTAGGAGCAAGGATAGCAATCTTCATAATTATTAACCGATATGTACTTCAACCGACTTTTTCAGCAGTAACGTCAAACAACCAACCATCTATTAGCTTAAACTCTATGTTGGCAAAACCCGCCACTTCTAAATAATTAGTCAATAAAATTTTTGTAAACCCAGTAAAATGCCAATCGCCATCATAAGCTTGGGTTCCAAATAAACATTGAACTAATTTTTCTTGAAGCTCCACTGTTTGATATGCTTCTTCTTTGAATAGTTCAAGTAAATCGATGATGCTCGTAGTCCTAAGTTGCAATATACCTCCGATTTTCAACAAGCGCCCCCATTCTTTAATCGTTAATTGTGTCTCGGTTCGGGGCAAATGTTCTAAACAATCCTGAGCTATTATTTCTTCATAAAAACCTGAATGTAGCATATTTAGGCATCGGATGTCTGCTACTAAGTCTGGATTGTGATAGGAGTTAAGGTCTACATTTAAGTAACCAAGTTTGATATCGAATCCACAGCCGAGATTTAAACGCTGGGGATATTTAGAATAGTCAAATTCATTCAATAATTTAAATTCTGATGATTGCCGGAATGCGTCAATAATATGCTGGCGTTTATTTGGGTCACCACCTAGATACTGACAATATGACTGTTTGCCAACTTCATCTGGTTCGCGGTTCAAATAGGTGCGGTAAGCTGCTTGCAAAAAAGCTTCGTCGCTGAGGCTGTTAGTTTCTTTCAAAAAAGTTTCGTCGCTAAGTTGAATAGTCATCGAATTGTCTTCCACGTTACCTTCTACTCCAAGATAATAGTTGCTTTAACTCACAGTATTGAATAGCCACATTGAATAGCAGCAAGAAGCTTCAGGTTACAAGCGTGTAGCTGTAAAAGCAAAACGGGCATACACAGAGGCATCTACTTTTGCTGCATTCTCCAGATAGTAAAAGTCAAATTTAAATTGTTCTTTGACTGGATTCATTATTCTTTCCTTAAACGATCGCGGACTGTAAAATCTAGCATGCCTGTTTCCCCATCTTTCAGCACAATATATTGTTGTCCCTTCGTCAAAATTTACATTGGATGCTAAACTAACTTGGGGATCGGTTTGGGTCGCTGCCTCTGTATATATATAAAAGGGACATACAAAAAGAATACCTCCTGGTTTGAGCACTCTGGACAATTCAACAAACAACCTCGTATCTGCATCCCCCTCAAAGTGTTCGATCGAGCAGGTCAATGCAGCTTTTGATGCAAATCCTTCCGGCACAGGCATCGAGCAAGCATCTCCACCAATTTGATTGCCGTTGATACCTGGGGGATACATGATATCTTGGCTGAATGTAGTAGCTTCAGTTAGTCGGTGATAAATTTCAGGAATTGGAGAATTTTCACTGGCTAAATCGACAAAAATATCTTTTTCATTTAAGTTTAAAAGACAGAGGCCTAGGTAATGCTCTAGGGACTTCTCTACTTGATTTCCTGGGTAATAATCTGAATATTTTGTGAGATATTCAGCTCGGTTAAAGTATTCTTTATACCCCGCGATTTCGACTTCATAAGGTTGAAAATAAATTCCTTCTGAATCGGCTATTTTCACTATAGCTGCTACAACTTCTGGGGAAGAATTGTCGATTCCTGAAGCTACCACTTTATATCCGCTTTTTTTGATGTCTTCCACGCTCTCAGAAAAACTTTGATCGGCAACTCCAGGTTGGTATAAATACTGTTCTTGTTCCTCTTGCGTCCTTACATTTTTTTTTGTTTCTAACTCGACTTCCTGAGTTTTTAATGTCTCTTTTTGAGGAGCGATTCCTGACAAAGTAAGGGCTAGTTTAAATTTGTCTGTATTCGCTGTTAACTTCGCAGGTTGAATTGTTCCTTTGTTTGATGCTGCTGTTGGTTCAAGGGTAGTTAGGTTCTGGCAAACTCTTTCTTTAGTGTCGGTATTATCTACTGCATCAATTGCTTGATTGTGATTTGGCTGGTGAGAAGAGAACTCAAAATTTACGGGTGGTTGTATAGCCGAAACTAACTGTTGACGTTGACTTGATTTCCTGATTTTACGGCAAACTAATTTTACTGTAGCGCTGCCGAGTAATTCCGCTTCTGAAATTCCTGTAACTTTTCCTCTACTGTTCATTTTCGTGAGGGAAAAACCGCTTTTTAAAAGCTCATAAATAAAGGTTTTTGAATAACTTCCGCTGCGGTCTAAATCACTAGAATTAAAAACTATGTACATAGTTATTTGAGGATTTTGTTTGATAATATTTTGGATCTCATGGAAAATTAAAGGCGCAGCACCTTTCGCGTCTAAGTTAATCGCATCGATTTTGGGAATCCCTACCAGTACAGACTCTAAAGCAGAAGTTTCTACTTCAAAAAAAGTCTCATCTACTGTGGGAGGAAATAAACTGTTGGGTTCAAGCTCCTCCTTGATTGCTATTTTTACCGTTCCTTCTGCGGCAGAAAGAACAACATTTAAAGTTGTTAATTTATGCTGTTGAGGAGTGGCTTTTCTCAACTCATGTTTGAGGGAAGCGTATTGAAGAATGCGGGATTGAATGGTTCCAGCAGTAAGATCGTTAGGCATATTTTTTCACTTGCTCCGGATCAAAAAATCAAATATTTTCGTCATAACAAGGTACAAAGCAGTGTTTCTCCTTCAAGCTACATTTAGAGGTGTTTGTTCTCAAAGGAACTAAATTTTTGAACCTCAGAAAATTTTGGTTTCAAGCTCAACAGCTCGACGGTAAGCAGCACTAGCTTCATCTACTTTACCCTGTTGAGCCAAAGCATCGCCTAAATTATTGTAGGTCGCAGGGCAGTTTGGGTTCAATTCAATGGCTCGCCGGAACATCTCGATCGCCTCATCCAGAAAACCTTGTACCATTAGGCATTCCCCCATACAATGAGAAGACCAACTGTAGTTTGGATTCAATTCAACAGCACGGCGGTAAAACGAGATCGCTTCTTCCCGCTGACCATGCCTTGCCAGAACATCGCCCAATAGGTGATAAGCCTCATACTTCTCAGGATTGCCCTCAATAGCGCGGCGGTAACAAGTGATCGCCCGATCCATATCATTTTTTTGCGCGAATATCAACCCCAACTGCAAGTGCGCCTCACCGCATTCGGGGTTTACCTGCAACGCCATCTGATAAAAGACGATCGCCCCATCCGACCAATTCTTCCGCACCAAAGCATTAGCCAACTCAACATAAAGGTCAGCATCATTCGGCGCAATCTCCAGCGCCTTGTGATACAACTGCACGTCATCACGATTATCCTGAATCGCCTTTCTGTACAAACCCATCGCATCCCGCAAATCCCACTGCGATCGCATCCTCAAAGCATCAGCCAACTTTTGCGACAGCCACGGCAAATCCGCCTGAATTTCCGCAGCGCGGCGGTAAGCGGCGATCGACTCATCCCACCGTTCCAGGTTCTCAAAAGCCGTTCCCATGTTGTAATAAGTCCACGGAAAATCAGGATTCAACTCGGCCGCGCGTCGGTAAACATCGATCGCCTCATCCCACCTTTCCAGTTCTAGCAGCGCGTCGCCCAATTTGCTCTGCGACCAGAAGAAATTCGGATTAACTTCGTTAGCACGCCGGTAGGCAACAACTGCCTCATCCCAACGTTCCAAATTCACCAGCGCTTCTGCTAAATTGTTGTGCGCCCAAAAATGGTCAGGATTGAGTTCGATCGACCTTTGGTAAGCCGAAATTGCCTCATCCCACCTTCCCAGCTTAATCAGCGCGTCTGCTAAATAGTTGTGCGACCAACTGAAATCTGGATTTAACTCTGTTGCTTTCCGGTAAGCCTCTACAGCTTCTTCCCACCGTTCCAGCTTCAGCAACACATCGGCTAAATTGTTGTGAGACCAGCTAAAATCAGGATTTAATTCGATCGCCTTGCGGTAAGCATTTACAGATTCCTCCCACCGTTCCAACTTAACCAGCGACTCAGCTAAATTGTTGTGCGACCAAGAAAGATCGGGATTGTTTCTAATGGCATTAGTGTAAGCATCTACCGCCGCTTCCCACTGTTCTTGCCCCTTAAGAATTTCGCCCAATTCGTGATAAGCTGCGCCAGCATTTGGGTTCAACTCAACCGCGCGCCGGTAACACTCAATTCCCTTATCTACCTTACCTTGCTCGATCAAAGTTTTGGCTAAATTCTCGTGTTCCTCGGCGGTGCCGGATTTGGGGTCGATCGCAAATGCTCGATACCAAGCCTCAGCAGCAGCCTCCGGCTTGCCTAACTGCGTCAACAGTTTCGCAAAATTGCGGAAAGCACCTGCAAAATCCGGTTTCAGGGCGATCGCCTTTTCGTAAGCAGAAACCGCTTGCTGCCACTGTTCTTGCTGCGCGCAAATGCTGCCGTAGTTAGCGTAAGCTTCGGCAAAATTTGGGTTGATTTCTATTGCTTTGACATAGCAACTTTTAGCTTCATCAATTTTTCCGCCAGCTTGCAGCGCGTTGCCCAGCATTTTGTAAAGCGGCGCTTCCGGCTTAATTTGCAGCGCCTTCTTGCAAGCTGCGATCGCCTGTTCCAATTTGCCCTGAGCAAAATAGCCTTCTGCTAGTATTTTGTATGCTTCTGGATCTTCTATATTAATTGTAGAATTAACTGCCTGCTGAACTGGCGGATTAACTGCCTGCTGAACTGCCTGCTGCACTGGTGGCTTAACTGCGGTTGCTGCGGGCTGTTGCTTAACTGCACCGTTTGTTCCATTTGCACCCGCCAAAGTTTCCTTTCCCTCGCTGCCGTTTCTCGCATTAGCTGCGTTCAGTTCAATAGCTTTGCGATAATATGCTGTCGCTTCCTCTAACTTGCCTTGTTTTTTGAGCGCTTCGCCCAAATTTTGGTAAGCCGTCGCCACATTAGGATTTAATTTTATGGCGCGATCGTAACAGGCGATCGCTTCGGGGAATTTTTCCTGCCGAAAAAAAGCGTCGCCCATATTCAAGTGTTCCCCCGGCGCTACTTTTTCCGGTTCCAAACTAAATGCTTGATACCAGCACTGCTGGGCTTCTTCCGGTTTGCCAATTTGTCCGAATACTTTTGCTAAATTCCGGTACACTCCCGCGAAATTCGGCTTAATCGCGAGCGCCTTTTGATAAAATCCGATCGCCTCCTGCCATTTTTGCTGCTGCGCGCCCAGGCTGCCCAAATTCGCGTATACTTCCGCAAAATTCGGTTCTATTTCAATCGCTTTAGCGTACCAGTGCCGTGCCTCTTCCATCCTGCCTTGAGCTTGCAGCGCGTTGCCCAAAGTCTTGTAAGCCGGTGCAAAATTGGGGTGAATCTTCAAAGCTTGCTCGCAGGAGGCGATGGCTTCTTCTATTTTTCCTTGGGATAAGTATGTTTCTCCCTGTTGGTTAAATTGAACCGCTGTTGATTCTGTACTGACTGTTGATGGCATAGGGGCGGCGGCTCCACAAGTAGCAAGTAAATTATAGGATTCAAAATGTTTCACAATTATACAGCGGTTTGACGCCAACAATTGCCGTTTTACCAAAGCTGTCGAGAATGTGATGCAAAGCTTCAACAATAGCAGAATACGATCGCGAGCGCGCAACTCCGGCAAAAAAGCGATCGACCACCTCCGCCTCGGTTTTTTCCCGGCATTCTAGTGCTTGCACCGCAGATACAGGTTTTCACCCCCCATGAGGGATGCCTGATTCGGCGGATGTCAGGATTTTCGAGGTTTGGTTTGTACCTCTAGAAACTTGAGAAAGTCGATAGTGCAGCAGACGAAGTTCCAGCGGCAATAGTTCCTCACGCACCAAAATCGATCGCAGGTATCCGGGCTGCACCACCAGACTTATGGAAGAAATATATTAAAATAATTAACAGTAAATGTTCTGTCAACTTTCGCTTAAATTGCGGTAATTTTGATGTTGTTAGAGCCACCACCTCAACTTGTCGGAGAAAAGCGCCTCACCTTTCGCGGCCTCGATTGGCAAGCCTTCAAGCAAATTCAAAGTTTGCTGAGGGAGCGCACTCGCGCCCGCTTTACTTACGATAACGGAGTGTTAGAAATCACCATGCCCCTCGAAGAACACGAACGCTCTGCTCGTTTGATTGAACGATTCATCTTAATCCTGATCGTTGAGATGGGGATGAGAATGAAGACGATGGGATCGACTAGGCTCGATCGAGAAGACCTACTTAAGAGCGCCGAGCCAGACAATGGATATTACATTCAGAATTATACCTTAGTTGCCGATCGCCTGGTTAATTTGAATGTCGATCCAGCCCCGGATTTAGTGGTGGAAGTGGATATTACCCATACCGATCTCAATAAAAATACACTTTATGCCAGTATGGGCGTGCCGGAATTTTGGCGGTTTAACGGGCGGGTATGGCGGATTTTGCAATTAGTCGATGGGGCTTATGTCGAGCGCGATCGATCTCCGACTTTTCCCATTATTGAAAAAACTGATTTATACCGATTTCTCGAAGCGGCTTTCATCGATGAAATTGCCGCACAGATTGATTTTAGTCAATGGGTGCGACAGCAGATTCAAGGCGGAGTAGAGTAAGTGCGATCGAACCCAAATTAGAATAGCCTTTTTAGCAAAAAACGATCGCCCTTTTGGGAGAAAGCGATCGCCCTTTTTTTGCAACCATTAGTTAACAACTATTAGCAATTACTAATTAAGCTGCTGCGGCTGCGTCTTCTTCTGCGTCTTCGGCTTCAGAACCTGCTTGAATTCCCAGCACGCTAACAACCACCTGATCTGGTTCGCCGAGAGCTACCACTCCTGCAGGCAAAACTAATTCGTGAATGTGCAGCGCATCCCCAACCTTTAAATGAGAAATATCTACTTCAATTGCTTCAGGAATGCTGTCAGGTTTGCACTTAGCTGCGAGTTGCGTCAGCACGGTATCCAAAATGCCGCCTTCTAACTTGACGCCGACAGGTTCGCCGACAAAACGCAGTGACAATTCAACTTCCAGGCTGTCTTGAGTCGCCACGGAGAAAAAGCTCAGGTGGTAAGGATAGCCCTTCCAAGGATGAACTTGAACTTCCCGGAGCAAGGTTTTTCCGCTCCAAGAGAGGTCGGGAATGCTGAGGTCAATTAGGGTATTGTTGACTACGTGCTTTTTGAGCAGGTGTTCAACTGTTTTGGCTTTGATGGTAAGGGAAATGGATTCAGATCCTTTGTGACCGTAGAGGACGGCGGGAATCAATCCAGAGCGGCGGAGGGCGTTAGGTTTGCTGCCTTCTGCCCGCTTTTGACATTCTACTGCGAGTTCCATTTTCTGACTTTCTGCTGATTGTTTTCACATTTTACCAGAATTGTGATATTGCGATCGCGCTCAATTAAATTCGCTGAAGGTATTGATAATTTTCGTTTTCCACACACTTCAGCAATTCCAGCATTTTTCTCAGACGGTACGTTCCTGATTGATACTCTTCTTTTGAAGGGTAATCACCAAGCTTAGTAATAACTGCATCGCTTTCACTGATGATTGCTTCGCTGAAAATTTTCTTGAACTGCTGGCGAATATCTTGATTTAATTCAACTAGAGGCAGAATTACATTTTCTTCATCTAGGTAAATTTGGGTTTCGACTGATTCGCCACCTATTTTGGAAAATGCTGATTTTGCTAACCATTCGTAAGTAGCTGCTGTTATTCTTACACTATCGGACGGTTCACCATTTGCTGAATAAAAACTGATGTCAAACATTGGGATTACTCCTTCTGGTAAACATCCAGAAACTCATTCAAAGGACTCGCTGAAGATACTGATAATCTTCGTTTTCCACACATTTTAGCAAGTCCAGCAATTTCCTCAAACGGTAGGTTGCTGTTTGATACTCTTCTTTGAGAGGGGAATCTCCCAGCTTGGTGAGGACGGTATCGCTTTCGCAGATAATTGCATCGCGGAAAAAATTTCTGAGCTTCTGGCGAATATCTCGATCTAACTCAACTACAGGTAGCTTCTCCTCTTCTTCATCTATCAAAATATTTCTGGGGACAGATGTGCCGATTTTGGAAAATTCTGATTTGGCCAACCACTCGTAAACGTCTTCAGACATTTCGACATAGTGCGGTGACAGTTCGGTTTTGAAGGCATAAAAAATAAAATCTAACATTAGCTTTCCTCTTGACCTTCCTGATTTAACAACTTACTTTCGGGAAAATATTACAAGTCATTAGTGTCAACTTAAGGCTAAAATCTTTGATAAATCTCACTTTTATTGTAGTCTATATCCCCCTCGCATACCCCCTACTCCCCATTAATAAGGGGAGTAGGGGTTGACTTTGAGAAGAGTCTTGTCCCCCCCTTCGTAGGGGCGGTGCCCCCGTGCCCGCCCTTGGCGCCGGGGGGATCGAGATTTAATAGTCAAACAGCAGTCTCTGACTGGGTTTGACGTTAAGTTGAGACCAATGATTACGAGTGTGCTGCTACTGGCGTACCGTCAGCAGAGAGCAAAGCGCGTTTCGGGCCGTGAATCGGGTCTTCTACAATAATAGTTTGGTCGCGACTGGCTCCGAGAGAAACGATCGCGATCGGCACTTCCATCAAATCTGCCAAAAACTTCAGATAATTCAAAGCTTGCGGCGGTAAATCTTCCAAATTCCGGCACTCTTCCGTAGACTGTTTCCAACCGGGAAGGGTTTCGTAAATAGGTTGGCACCGAGCAAATATCCGGGAACTTTTCGGGAAATCAACACATTTTTCGCCGTCAATTTCGTAAGCAACGCAAACTTTTATTTCTTCTAATTCATCCAAAACATCTAGTTTGGTAATTGCCAGACAGTCAAGGCCGTTGATGCGGACTGCGTAGCGGCCGATTACTGCGTCGAACCAACCGCAGCGGCGTTTTCTGCCCGTTGTCGTGCCGAATTCTGCACCTCTCTCGCCCAAAACTGCTCCTATTCCATCTACCATTTCGGTAGGGAAGGGGCCTTCTCCGACGCGGGTTGTATAAGCTTTTGCTACGCCAATTACGCGATCAATCGCGGTTGGGCCGACTCCGGTTCCCACACAAGCACCGCCAGCGATGGGATTGCTGGAAGTAACGTAAGGATAAGTACCGTGATCTAAGTCTAATAAAGTGCCTTGCGCGCCTTCAAACAGAATATTTTTCCGCTTGTGAAGTCCCTCATAAATCTTCAGGGAACTATCAACTACGTGCGGCCGCAAACGTTCCGCATAAACTCGATATTCATCAATTACGTCTTGCGGATTTAAAGGCGGCAAATTGTAGAGTTTTTCCAGAAGGACATTTTTACAATTAATCGTCCATTCCAATTGTTCTTGCAACCCTTCCAAGTCCATTAAATCGAGCATCCGAATGCCGGTACGTTCCGACTTGTCGGCGTAAGTAGGGCCGATGCCGCGTCCCGTCGTCCCGATTTTATAATTTCCCCGCTGCGTTTCCGATGCTACATCAATTAATCGATGATAGGGCATCGTGACGTGAGCCGTCTCCGAAATCATCAGCGAGGTTGTCGAAATATTCAGTGCCTCTAGCTGATCTAACTCTGCAATTAAAACTTTAGGGTCGATGACCGTGCCACAGCCGATAATACACTCTTTATCAGGGTAGAGAATCCCGGACGGAATTAAGTGCAGCTTGAAAGTCTGACCGTCTACTACCACGGTGTGACCGGCGTTGACGCCCCCTTGGTAGCGGACAACGATATCTGCGGATTTGCTGAGCAAATCGGTAATTTTGCCTTTTCCTTCATCGCCCCACTGGGCGCCGATCACAACTACGTTAGCCAAGGGTTTCTCGCGTTCAGTTCAGGTTGACACAATCTCCGATTATGTACGAATGCGTCCTAAATGTCAAATAAATTTTTGTTACAATTGAGAGACTTGAGGCTGTATTGCTCTCAAAAACCAACTTCCAGCCCTATCGGGGGACTTGGGAAGGGAGAGTAGGAGAGGGGAAGAATGGGTGAGGATTTGACGAGTTTTTAGGGGAATCCCATGTGCAGCTTAAATGTGGAAGAGTTTACCTGCTGGAGGTTGTTGGCTAGTATTTGGGAAAACGCGGTTTCTGGCCACTGATGCGTATAGGACTAAATTACAAATTCTTCAATCCTTCAATTCTTCAATCCTTCAATTCTTCAATCCTTCAATTCTTTCAATCTAAAATCTAAAATCTAAAATCTAAAATCGCATGACTTTACACGCTGAGTTGCACCGCCATCTGGGTGGTTCTGTCGTTCCTAGGGTGCTGTGGCGGTATTTCGATCGCCACAATGCTGAGATGGTTAATCGATTTCCGAAATACTCGGAGTTTGAGGAGTTTTACACTCGTCCGCGCAATACTCTCAATGAGTATTTGGAACTGCACACGCTGGTAGAAAGCGTTCAAACTGTTGAGACTTTGCCTTATTTCATCTATCGGTTGATGCGGGGCGCTTACGTGTTTGAAAATCTGGCTTATTTGGAGTTGCGCTATACGCCTTATTTGCGGACTCCAGAACATTTGAATCAGTCAGAACGCATTGATTTGATGGCAGAAATTGTACAGGTTGTGGGCAAGGCCAGTCAAATTAGCGATTGTCCGATTGTTACCAGCCAAATTTTGTGTATGCACTCGCGTTTGCCTTATGAGGTGAATCGGGCGATCGTAGATTTGGCGGCCGGGATGGGAGAATATGTTTGTGCGATCGATATAGCTGGCGGCGATGATTGTATTGGCGAGCGTTTGGAGGAGTTTGTCAGATTGTACGAGTACGCGAGGTCGATCGGCATCAAAACTACCGGCCACCTCTATGAAACTACCTCTGGCTGTTATCCCGAACTGCTGCCCTATCTGATGCGTATCGGCCACGGGATTCAAATTCCGTTAAAATATCCCGAACTGCTGCCAGAAGTCGCGCGCAGGGGTCAATGCTTGGAAGTTTGCCCGACTACCTATCTCAAAACGGGGACGTTGCAAGATATGCGCGAATTGAAGGTTGTGTTCGATCGATGTTTTGAAGCTGGTGTCGATATTGCCATTTGTACCGACAACGCGGGATTGCACAACGTGCGGCTGCCTTTCGAGTACGAGAATTTGTTAACTTTGGATATCATTGATTTTCGGCAATTGCAAGCGTGTCAAGAGGCCGCTTTCCGCCATGCTTTCGCGTGGCCCTACGACGAAAGGCCTGTGAAAATGCTAACCGGTTTGTTGCAGCATGAGTCTGTCGGTGCGATCGTTAATTAGCTATGTAAGCTTCTCTCAATGGTTCGTAGTGAGGACTTGACTTTTTATTCATAGAGAGGACTTGCATTCCTTACTGCGAACCGACTAATTTTTCAATCAAAAACGGGTGGCCACAAATCAGAAATTGGCAATTCCCAGCCAGGGAAAAACTCTGGAATTGTCAATATGTCTCCATCTCTGAGCACTTCCGGCTCGGCTCCTGTACGATATACTGTGAGAGTTAATCTGTCCGGGTCAATCAATATTCCCACTTCCGTTCCCAGACTCAAAAATGATTGTATTTTTTCTTTGATAGGTGTGATGCGATCGGTTTTAGACTTAATTTCCACCATCAAGTCCGGAACCAATTCTACAAAATCCCGCCGACTCCGCTTCAGCTTTTGTGCTTTGACAAAAGATACATCTGGTGCGCGCAAGTCACTATTTGGTAAAATAAAGCCAGCGCTGGAACCCGTTAATCGACCCAGCTTGCGTGGCAGTACCCAAATTCCCAAAAGAATAATTAACCGAGAACCAATTTCATCGGAGGTGTAATCGCATGGGCCCATTGCAATGATATTCCCCTCTATTAACTCTAGTCGCCATTCAGGATGTTCGGCTTGAACTTTTTCTAAGTCTTTGACAGTTAGTGACATGATGAGTCTCCGTCTAATACCTAAGTCTATCATAAACTAAGCTTTAATTAAAACAGCAAAGAGATATTTGTAAAATTATAATAAGCGTCTGGCGATCGGCAATCGGTAGCAAGTTATAGTTTAAAGGCTGAATCATCAATATAATAAGAGAAAAAAACGATGACAAATATGGACGCTTACTGGATGCCCTTCACTGCCAACCGACAGTTTAAAGCGAATCCGCGAATGTTGGTTTCTGCCAAAGATATGCACTTTACAAGCGATGATAACCGCTCAATTTTAGATGGTACTGCGGGGCTTTGGTGCGTGAATGCAGGGCACGCCCGCGAGACAATTGCCGAAGCAGTTAAACAGCAGGTTTTGCGTTTGGATTACTCCCCCGCTTTTCAGATGGGACATCCGGGTGCTTTTGAATTGGCGGAACGTTTGGTAAAGATGATTCCGGGCAATTTCGATCGCGTTTTCTTTACTAATTCGGGTTCGGAATCTGTAGAAACTGCTTTAAAAATTGCGATTGCTTATCACCGGGTAAAAGGTGAAGGAACTCGCCAACGATTAATCGGCAGGGAACGCGGCTATCACGGCGTTGGTTTTGGGGGAATTTCTGTCGGCGGTATCGGTACAAACCGCAAGTTTTTTGGCAGTTTGCTCACGGGAGTCGATCATTTACCTCACACTCACAGCCTCGAACACAATGCTTTCAGTCGCAAACAACCGGAATGGGGAGCGCATTTGGCGGATGAATTGGAGCGGATTGTCGCTTTGCACGATGCGTCTAATATTGCAGCGGTAATTGTGGAACCGGTGGCGGGTTCTACGGGGGTTTTGATTCCCCCGAAAGGTTATTTGGAGCGACTGCGGGCGATTTGCGACAAATACGGAATTCTGCTGATTTTTGATGAGGTAATTACCGGATTCGGGCGGCTAGGCTCTAGTTTTGCAACGGAATATTTTGGGGTGGTTCCTGATATTGTGACGGCGGCAAAAGGGATAACTAACGGTACGGTGCCGATGGGGGCGGTGTTTGTGAAACAAGGCATTTATGATGCTTTTATGAATGCTCCTGAAAATGCGATCGAGCTTTTTCACGGTTATACTTATTCTGGTCATCCTGTGGCTTGTGCGGCTGCTTTGGCGACGCTGGATATTTATGAGGAAGAAAGGCTGTTTGAACGAGCCGATAAGATGGCTGGTTACTGGGAAGATGCGGTGCATTCTTTGAAGGGAGTGCGGCACGTAATTGATGTTCGCAATCTCGGACTGGTGGCGGGTATTGAGTTGGAATCTATTTCTGGGAAGCCGGGGAAACGGGCTTTTGATTGTTTCTTGCAGTGCTATGAAAAAGGGTTGCTAATTCGGACTACGGGTGATATTATTGCTTTGTCGCCGCCGCTGATTATTGAGAAGGAACATATCGATCGCCTTGTGGAAATTTTGACTGGGGTTTTGCAGGAGATGGAGTAGGATTAAAAGGAGATTTTGCACCATTCTCTCTTAACAGGCAAGATGCCTGTTCCACAAAATTAACAGGCAAGATGCCTGTTCCACATTAACAGGCAAGATGGCTGTTCCACAAAATTAACAGGCAAGATGCCTGTTCCACATTAACAGGCAAGATGCCTGTTCCACAAAATTAACAGGCAAGATGCCTGTTCCACATTAACAGGCAAGATGCCTGTTCCACAAAATTAACAGGCAAGATGCCTGTTCCACATTAACAGGCAAGATGCCTGTTCCACAAAATTAACAGGCAAGATGCCTGTTCCACATTAACAGGCAAGATGCCTGTTCCACAAAATTAACAGGC
>NZ_JAUBOV010000214.1:0-1054 GCF_036700405.1 Microcoleus sp. T3_D1 | reverse complement strand
CGCCTGAAAGTCGGCTCGATCGAATCCATGACGTGGCGATCTACTGACTCCTTTAAGATACAAGGGGCGGGTTCACCGATCGATTCTGCCACCCACAGATAATCTTTATAAACCCGCCCCCACCCAACCCTGAAACTCTGTACAACAAAGATAAGGGAAGGTATTGACAGGTTAAATTAAATGCTGTAGCTTATTATTAATTGACGGGAGGTACACCCACAAGCATCTATCCTGTACGGCTGGGATGGTCGGCAGTATCGTATTTTCAGGCATCGTAATTTCAAACAATTGAATACAGTCCGAGACGGATGAGAGTTTCGCGGGGCTGGGGAAGTGGTGATTTCGCATTATGTGCGATCGACCCTTCTCCGGCCTTTTGTATTTTTGGCAAACAAATAGACTTGACAAATTGGAGGTTTGATATGGCTCGTTTAGATGGAACAGCGCAAAATGACCAACTTTTTTGGTCTGATTCTGTGCCCGTAGAAATTTATGGCTATGCGGGTGATGACAGTCTATGGGGCGATGCGGGAGACGATCTGATCGTTGGCGGTTCTGGAAATGATGATCTATTGGGCGATCCGGGTAATGATGTCATTTATGGTGGTCGGGATAGCGACTACATTGAAGGTGGATTAGGTGCAGATCAACTGTTTGGTGGTAAAGGAGCTGATTATTTAGTCGGCGGTGGTGACACAGATACGCTGATAGGTGGCGGCGCAAGTGATACCTTTGGTCTTACCAGCAATGGGGTAGCTATTATCCGCGACTTTGATGCTGCTTCTGATTCTATCGAACTGTTAGATGATTTGACTGGTTCTCGCTTTTTAGTTGCCCGCAATGATAGCAATAGTGTCGGAGTTTATGTTAGCAGCAATGGCGGTTCTTCATTTGATAAAGTCTTAGCATTGTTGACCAATTTTACTGGCGATGTTGGGAGTGTTTCAGCGAAAATTATCGGTGGAAATGTGACAGCAACTCCGACTCCGACTCCGACTCCGACTCCGACTCCGACTCCGACTCCGACTCCGACTCCGACTCCGACTCCGACTCC
>NZ_JAUBOV010000213.1:0-1087 GCF_036700405.1 Microcoleus sp. T3_D1 | reverse complement strand
TAAGTAGTTAAGCAAAATTAATTACATAATTATCTCCAAATTCTTTAAGAATTCTTTCTACAGATGAAACAAGAGATTGCCAGCTAGAGTAGGCATCTATTTCGAGCCATTGATATTTGATAAACCGCCACAAAATCTCTATTAAATTCAATTCAGGTGAATAAGTAGGCAATTCAAATATAGTTAAACCGCGTTCTTTCCATTCTTCAATTTTCTCGAAAATGGCATTGCTAGTATGAATAGAAGCTTGATCTACTACAATAACTGTTGGCCGCTCCACCACAGCAAAGAAAGTATCTATGCAGGCTATGATTACATCAGAATTAATAGTCTGCTCTGAAACATAAGCATGAAGAGTGTTTTGCCGATTCATGATTCCCAAGACATTTAAACGCTTAGTTTTACGACTATCAATTGACAAATATTCACCAATATCTTGCCATCCATAAGGGACACAAGGGATGCCACAAAATCCGGATTCATCCAAATAGTATAAATCAATCTTTCCCTCATTTTCTAATTGTTTTAATTCTGACAATTTTTCTTTTTTTTCCTTGTATTCTATGGGGTCTGGCTTGCCGCCAACACCTCGACGCATCCTATGCCAACTCATCCTTTTTTTTTTATTATTCTCTTAATTGTTTCCGTACTTATATTAACCGACCATTCTTTTTTGATTTTTTGTACTACTTGCTTTAATTGTTTTGGTTGCAATTTTACCCAGTCTCTAATTTGATCTGATTGTGCGGAATTAAATGTTTCTTTTCTGCCTCTACCTGGTTTATTATATAATCCGAGCATTCCCTCATTTTCCCATCGATTCAACCAGTTATACATGGTCTTATAACTAACTTTAAAGATTTTTATTAAATTTTTATTGTCGATATTTTGTGAAGCTAAAATCAGAAAATGTGCTCTTTGGCGCACTTGATGATGTCTGCTTTCGCGATAAATTCGGTTTAGCAATTTCAAGGAAAGTGGATTGATATCTCGAAGTAAAAACATATAAAACCTCTTTGAACACACCTTGATATTTTTTATTATATCATATTAGTTATTTGTGTAATTAATTTTGTTTGACTACTTA
>NZ_JAUBOV010000165.1:0-4575 GCF_036700405.1 Microcoleus sp. T3_D1 | reverse complement strand
TTTAAAGCTTAGTCTGGTCAGAATGGCCTGTTAGATTTCTCTTTCAAGCCTCACGCCTTTAGGCTGAGGTTTCTGACTCAAATGTTTAGGCTATTGGCTATTCTGTATTACTTGCTTCCGGTTTTGATTCAGAATGTTTATAGCCAGCGCCGTCTAGAAATTTATGTCCAAGGATGTCAATTGTAAGCGATCGGAATGCCAATATTCAGTTTAATACAGTGATGGATAAAATGGCTAACATTTTTTCAGCCAGTAATCTTACCTCGCTCCTAATCTCGCTCCTAATGCTGAGAACTACTCACTTACCCGCTATCCCTTAAATCAGGCCCGGCAGAGTCCGAGCATTCTTTAAAGGTATCACAGCCTTGGTAACAGAGCTAGTTATTTAGGAAGATTTCAGTCTGAATTTAACGGAAACCACATCTGAATCACTTTTGAGAATTCATCCGGCACAGCAAAAATAGCGATCGAAAAAAAACAGCCGACAAGCGGCTGGCTGTACTTGCTGTGTTGGGATGTTGACAATTTTTACGCAATGCCTTAAGGGATTTTAGCCAACAGAAGTTATCGCGCTATTTGGTTCAATCCAATTCCTGTAAACTAATGTAACAGACTGCGGGCAAAAAAGCAACTTTTCTTTACGAAGGAAGAGGCAAGTTCGGCAACGGATTTTGTAACGGATGTAACGGATGTAACGGATGTAACGGATGTAACGGATAGACTGTAGGGTGCGTAGGGAGCAACTCCAGAATCCGATCGCCAATCCCCTGTTTAACTCAAAACCGATCGAGGATGCGCGTTGACACCGATTCACCTGAGATGTTGCACCATTCTCAATAAGCTTTTTATGAACAGGCAAGATGCCTGTTCCACAAAGAGTGAATTTTCTTGTGGAACAGGCATCTTGCCTGTTCCTGAGAAAGGTGCAAGATGTGAGATTCACCCCACAATCGGACAACTATTCCTCACCTTGGGCCCTGGATAATAATGTATGCGCCCCAAATAGCAGCAGCAAAAGCCAAAACCGCAGACCAAATCGGATGTCCGCTGTCACTAACCCTCCCTCCTTGACTGCGGAGACTTTCAAGGTCGATCGCCACAGTAGCACCCCGGCGCAGCCAACCAGTCGCCACAACAGATGTTCCGATCAAATCGCTAGGGCGAGTAGTCTCTTTGAACAAAAATGGCCACAAAGAGCCAATGTAGCCAAACCTCGAAACATAGTGCAACCTCACCAAACCCGTCGCCGTTTGCAAAATCAAATCTTGTCCCAGCCAATTACTCATACCCGATCGACCCAAAAGTTGCCCTTCCAGTCGCACCGGTTCAGCATCCAGCGGCAAACTATCGGGATTTGACAAAATTTCCGGCAAACTCGGCGAAGCGGTTTCTCGCGGTATAATGTCCGGGAAGAAATAATTGATCCGCATCAAAGTACCGATGCTAAATCCGATCGGCAAACAGCCCCAAAGAATAGATCGATCGCCCCAAAGCCAATCCAACTGCCAGATACTCGTCCTCGAAAAAATCCCCCCAATCAGCCAAAGCAGCCCGACTATCCCCAAACTCATCGGAATTCCAAAAAACGGCGCACCCTGTAAAAATAGTTTTGAGTCTTTAAATTCGAGTATTGACTTAAACAGAGACAATTTTCCTTTCCTGGGTTGTTCTTGCACTCCCGCGTTTGCCAAATCTAACTCTGTATCCAGTTGCCAGAATTGAGCATAGAGGGCCAACAGCTTCAAACGCTCTCCCAGCAAAGGATGCGCGCGGTTAACCGTCAACCAATTGCGCTCCTGATTGCTGACATCCCACAGCAAAATCTGTTCTAGCGGCGCGTGTAATGCAGCAGAACCAAGGCTTACAGCTTGTCCAACGCCTACAGGTAACAATAGATCGAAACTTTCCAGAAAAAAGCTAGTTTGTTTTTGCTGTTCGATATTATCAGCAATGCCGATCGCAATTTTAGCCAGTGCCCGCGTCAAACCGTTAGGATTACCTGTAATTTCTGCAGCAGTGCGATCGCTAAAATACACTCTGCGGCGCGACACCCACAACATCGGCCAGCGCAACAACTTATAAATCCCGTAACTGGTAGCAGAAATAGCAGCGGCCACAAATTTGACAGCAGAACGCAAAAACTCGATCGTCATTAAATCACACAACCGCTCTTGCCAGTGCGCCACCTGCCAATAAATCAAGTAAGGAATCTGAATCACCAGCAGCGCCAGCGACATCGGCGCAAAATCCCAGTGAGAGATATGGCCCAACTCCCGCGCGAAAATAGTAGCAATTTCATCATCCGTCAACTGTTCCAACAGCCCGCGACTCACAGCAATCCGAGCAAAACGGGGCAAACCGCCGTAACTGAAAGCTACAGGAACATTCAGCGGCAAGAGTTTGAGCACCGGCGTCGGCATATTTTGCTTCGTACAAAAGCTTCGCAGTACCCGACTAGCTTCTTTGCTGTGCTTGGATAAAACCGACCCGCGCAGGGTTTCGATGCCGCAAAACAGTTTCAGCAGCGCGTCTATCAGCCAGGGAGACGAGGCCAAAAGCAATCCAAAAACCATCTGAACAAAGGGAGTTGGATCGCGGTAAAAAAGCTGAATCGGCGCGAAAATAGGCAGTCTACTGAATATGTAAAGCTGAACCAACAGAGAATTAGTGTTTGTCAGCAGGAATTGCAGGACAAACCGGGCTAGGAAAAATAGGGCGATCGCACTTGCAACGGCTTGCACCCGAAACTCCAGCAACTTCAGCCGTTTGAGCGGGCGCGGGCTTTTCGCGGCGCGCCCTGCTTCGCGCCAAGTGAGTTGGTAAGTATCTGCGCTGGCGAATCCGGGGATATCTGTTGGGGAACCGGAACTATTTTCGCCGCTAATTTCTGCGGTATCCGGTGCGGTTTCTGTAGGGGCGGTGCCCCCGTGCCCGCCCTCTGATGTCGGGCCCCCGTGCCCGCCCTCTGATGTCGGGCCCCCGTGCCCGCCCTCTGATGTCGGGCGAATCGGCGGTGTGGGGGGTGGAGGTGGCGGGGAAATCGGTTGCGATTTGGCGTTCCCAGGCTCTACAGCCGGCTCTAAAGGTAAAAATCCTGTTTTTTTATCTACGGTAGGTCGTAGCGAAGCGGGGCGTAAGCCATCGCCCTCAATCGATTTTTTCGGCGATTTTGTTCCGGCATCAAAGGCGACAAAGCCTGTTTC
Source organism: Microcoleus sp. T3_D1 (assembly GCF_036700405.1). Lineage (NCBI taxonomy): Bacteria > Bacillati > Cyanobacteriota > Cyanophyceae > Oscillatoriales > Microcoleaceae > Microcoleus > Microcoleus sp. T3_D1. Next base: position 1,372 of record NZ_JAUBOV010000165.1, on the reverse strand, counting down.
GGCGGGAGTTTCTGCGGATTTAGGTTTATTTTCCGGTGGTTTTGGGGGGGGAGGGGGGGTTAATTCTGTTAAAGCGCGATCGGCCCAAGTTTTGACTTGAGGGTTGGGACTTGTGGCGAGGGAAGAGCACAGGGCGATCGCCTTTTTGACATTACCGGTTGCTTTGTACGCAGCCACTAACCCCATCTGCGCGCGGATTCCCGACGGCTGATTAGCTGCGGTTTGGGTAACGGATTCTAAAAGGGCGATCGCGGTGGGGTAATCCTGCTGTTTCAAAGCTGCTAGCCCAGCCTCTAGAGACTGTTTTGCAGATGAATCCGCCGGATTTGGATTAGTGGAAGGTGCCATGACTGTGCTTTCGCTAGCGTCCTTTCTAAGATAGCTTGGCTGGTCGATCGATAGCTGTTCTAACACAGCTCTATTTCTCTGTCACCATTTGTTGCAATCTTTCCCGCAAGGTACTTAAATAATTTCACTAAAATTATTTGTTTCTGAGATATTGCACGATCGCCACGATCCGACAGGGGTTTAAACCCCTGCCTCAAAGCTAAAGTCCTCGCTTCAGAGGACTGACGAATTATGTCAATTTGTGGTTAAATACTTCCTTGCTCTTTTAGTCTCGCGTTGCGCGGAATTTGTTTGTGTAGACGCGATTTCAATCGCCAGGTTTTAATCTCTATTTTTTGATGCTAAAATTGAAAACACTAGCTAGAGGAAAAATGCCATGTCAGAACAAGACATCGCTAATATAATTACGATCGAACCGGGTAAGCGAGGTGGTAAACCTTGTATTCGAGGTATGAGAATTACGGTTTATGACGTGTTGGAATATCTCGCTTCTGGGATGACTTACCAAGAAATCCTAGAGGATTTTCCCTATCTCACGCAACAGGATATTTTAGCTTGCTTGAGTTTCGCAGCTAAACGAGAGCAGTTTATGTTAGTTGTTGGGTGATGAAAATACTGTTATTTGACCAAAATCTCTCTCCTCGTCTTGTCAATCTCCTTGCTGATATTTATCCCGATTCCGCTCATGTTGATGCAATTGGATTACCTACCGCACCCGATCGCGAAGTTTGGGAGTATGCTCGTCAGCATGACTATATTGTCGTTACCAAGGATGCGGATTTTAGCGAATTGAGTCTATTGTTGGGATTTCCTCCGAAGGTAATTTGGATACGGCGCGGAAATTGCTCGACGCAGGATATCGAGAGGCTACTCAGAGAGAACTATGATGCGATCGCAGTTTTAAGAGACACTCCTAATAGCGGTATTATCAGTTTGTTTTAACTCATATCTTGCACCATTCTCAAGAACAGGCTTTTCGGCCTGTTCCACAAGAAAATTCACTCTTTGTGGAACAGGCCGAAAA
>NZ_JAUBOV010000164.1:0-4659 GCF_036700405.1 Microcoleus sp. T3_D1 | reverse complement strand
CCGTCCTTTTTGGACGGGCGGGACGCCCATCCCACAATAACAATTAAAATTGTAAGTTATTTAATTCGCGAGCCTTAAGCAGTTCGATCGCGAATATCTCCCCAAATTTCATCAGGATTTAAACCCAGTTCATGCAGTTGATATTTTTCACGAAATGCAGTGAGAGATTCTCCAAAGCTCTGTTCGAGATTCTGTGGCTGTTTGCGACGTTGAATGTATTCGCGCAAGGCGATTTCAACTAAGGTTTCGATCGCAATTTCTCGCTCCAGTTCGATCGCCTCTTGCAGCAGTGCCGTATCCACATTTAGGTTCGTCACCATTGGCTTTCCTCTTTTAAATGACATATTTCATCGGCAGCTATGACCAATCTAATTCATCGTCAGTATCCCCTTGAAACTCGGCAATCTCGAAATCGTCTGCGGTGGATTGTTGAGTACCAGCAAACATTCCAAACTGGATAAATGTAGGCGATCTAGGAATGGATGGCGCAGCCAAAAAAGTAATCAGGACGCGGCTTTCATAAATGTTTTCAGGAACTTCTAAAAGTTCGATGACTCCATTTCTGTAAAATCCTTCAAATGCTTGGAGCATAATGATTCACCTCGCGTACAAAGTATGGTCTATCGACTCGCTAGCTCACAATCCCAGTCTAACAAATCTTCCCCAAAAAACACAATTTTTTAATCTGATATAGTCCTGGACGCAAAAACAACGTGTTTCTGTCATTACGTTCGTAGGGGCGGGTTCACCAACAATACCAGCCAATAATTGATAATCTCAAAAACCCGCCCCGGCCGGGATATTATGATTAATGGAAGCGTAACGATGATGAAGTGTCCACAAAATTAGAGCGCCTTTTCTAAGGAAACTCATTCTCAGTGATACTGCTCTAATATTCTATCAAATCTGTCGGGCGATGGCGTCCCGCCCCGCAAGCTACGGCATTCGCGGAGGTGCTGTTTTCCACATCAAATCTATTTCCTCCGGTGTCAATCCATAAGCTTGATTAACTAAGTCGGATAACCGGTGTTCGAGTCTCAACGCCTCAGCTTTGCGAGATTGAATGGCCGGTGCATATTCATTATAAGTTTCGCGGACTGCTTTTAGTCCAGCAACACCGAGAGGATCGGAGGATTTAGTTTTCGGCATTCGCTTTCGGATTTCTGCTACGAATTCTGCAAAGGAAAGGGTAGAAAAATCTTCGAGTTTTTGTCCGAGTTTATCAATTAAATAAGTGATTTCCAGCCATTGCAAGACATCTCGGTGAGTTTCTTGATTAATTTTGGCGATTTCAATTAAACGGCTGACAATTAGTTCGACTTCGGCACGAATTGAGTCAGTTGGTGGTGCGATGGGTAAAGTTTCTACCTGTTCTCTAAACATTCGCAGTGTGTCATTGATTCCTTTTTGCAAAGTGTGGTGACAAATCCACCAAGTTATTGGCGAACACAGCCACCCAAGCATATAAAAATTTCCTGTTGGCCATAGATAGCAAGTATTCACTGGGTATACCTCTTGATCGACGAAGCAAAACCAAGAATAAGTAGCCAAATCTTGAGTGATAATTTTTGGTTCTTGAAAAACGTTATAGTAGGCACACGATCGCAGTTCCCACCAGTAACGCCCTTGGTCGGAACGCTTAGACAGTTTTTCTTGCATCGGCTTCATATACTTATATACCGATGGAAATATTTGTGCAAATACTTCCTCTGCTTTATCGTTTGCGGTACTCCACGGCCATACACTATCGCTGCTAGATTTCAGCAAAATAATCCAAAGATTTTCCCACTCTGGACTCCAGCGTTTAATGTTCTGACCTCGCAATAATGGCTTGATGATTTCAGCCGATTTAGGGTCTGCTTGAACTAGACTTTTTTTAGTAGCTTCATCAATTAAAAAAGCCTCATTCAATCCTGTTAAAATACCTCGATAAGGCTTAACCCCTGCAAAATCTTTTAGGGGAACAGCCACTCGTTGAATTTTCTGCATCAACTCATCAACAGCAGGAGGTTCCAGACTCCAAGCAGTCGCAGTGAAGCGAGATCGCGAAATTTGATAACCGTGTTGGTGAACGTATTGTGTAAGGTTGATATTAGCAAGTTCCTCGCGGGGAACCGGACAAACAATCACAGGCGAATTAGGTTCAGATTTACCTGGCTCAATCTCGCTTTCAGTTTCAGAGATACATAGAGAAGCGTTAGGTTTTCTAACTGCGACAATACAGGGAAAAGTATCAGCATCCTCAAAAATTGGCGCGTGTCCGAAATCAATAATTTGCTCTAGTAAACCTTGACTGGCAAAAAACTTGCGTAGAGGTTCGCCGTATCCCGACCTCAGCCATTTATTTGTGACAATATACGAAAGCACTCCCCCCGGTTTGAGAATGTTTAATCCGAGTTCATAAAAGTAAGTATAAAGGTCTGCTACGCCATTATAGGATTCATAATTCGCTTGCAAGTATGGTTTAATTGGAGACAGCAACTCCTGTCGCACGTAAGGCGGATTGCCAAGGACAACATCAAAACCGCCATCAGCAAAAATCTGGGGAAATTCAGCTTGCCAATCAAACGCTGTATCTGCTACATTACTGTCAGCGACGAGCGAGTTTCCCGCTTTAATATTATCATCCAAGTAAGTCAGCGTTTTACCAGCTTGGGCCGTCTTCAACCACAGGGAAAGTTTGGTAATTTCCGCCGATTCCGGCAGCAAATCTACGCCGTACAGGTTGTTGCTTAAAATGCTTCTGTCAAATTCCAGCGAGTTGCCGTCTTTTGGCTTACATCCCAAAGCATTCAATTCGCGATCGACTCTTTCATACTGCTGCATCAAATAATCAAAAGCCGCAATCAAAAAAGCTCCCGAACCGCACGCCGGATCGATAACGCGCGTTTTTTGCAGCACCTCGTCTCGATATGCTTTCCAAAACTTAATTGCAGTTTTCTTTGCCGGCTGCACCGACACTTCAGCAACTTCGCCCATTAGGAAGAAATCGCGCAATTCTTGCTCTCGCCGCTGCAAATAGCCGCCGAGAGAAACCTCGACAATATACTGAGTAATAAAAGCAGGCGTGTAAAACACACCTTGAGTTTTCCGCTTGCCTTTTTTCTGATTGTATTCCTGTCCGGCAGTTTCAGCATTTAATTCTTCCAAATCTGTAACAGACTGCTCGAAAATATGCCCCAAAATATCGACGGAAACTTCGGTATCAAAATCAAAGCGCGTCAGCTTATTAAGCAGACTGCATAAAGGATTTGGCACAGTCAATTGTGCGTCTAAAACCGGATCGAACTTAAATAAACCGCCGTTGTATCCCGGTACAGGAGGGTCATCATTTCCCACATCTACCCAGCGAAATACAGATTGATAATTTTCCCAAATTAATCTAGGATTGTATTGATCCTTGTGGTCGTGAGCGTTGCTGAGGGTGTTTCGGGGCAGCAACCCTTTATCTTCACAAAAAGCAATGAATAAAACGCGGTCTAAAGTTTTTTGAGCTTTTTCGATGAGTACGCGATCGCGGTTGGGGATATCCTGCGGCCCAGAAAAGCGAAAATGTTTGACGAGAGCGAGTCTAATTGCTTTGTACTCTTGATATAATTTATTGGTAACTTCTTCTTGAGCTTCGTCAGAGTCTTTTAACAGTCTGTCAATAACAGAACCTATTTGCTCTTGGTTTTTCGGCAAAAAATTGCGGCGACACAGCAGAAAGTAAAACCGCTTAAAAGCTTCAATATCCGCCAAGTCAGCTAGAAAAAATTGTTCGTAATAAGCGGGAGTTTTATTGGTATGATAAAGTCGCAACTCTCGATAATTCGAGACAATCATCCAGCGACAATCGGGTGTATAATTAGCGTAGCGCCAACCTTGGTCAACGGCTGATTCGGTTCGCGCAGGATGCTGATGTGATGCAGGACGGTCTAAATCATTTTTCGATCCCTTGAGTTCGATCGGAGCAATCACTTTACCTTGCAGGGACACGGCTTTGCCTTTAGGATGATTGTCAGCAGCAGTAAAAAAGCCGATCGCCCCGTCAGCAGAACCGCCGCCATCAGCTATCGTTTGTTCGGCGTTAATTTCCCAAGCTTTCCCCGCACCTTGAATTACCGAGCAATATCCCAAAATATCCTGAAAAATATCATTAATAAAATTGCCGTGCAGCGAAACTTCTTTAACTTCGTTTAACGTACCCGTTTTAAGTGCAGTAATCCACGTTCCCAATTTTTGGTGCCGCACTTCCATATCTTGCGGAAAGCTAAAAGCACGCAAAGCAGTGTTCAGTGTTTTGCTGTGAAAAAGGGCGCGAGTAGAGCGATTTGTCATCTTTTCAAGCAGGTTAATAAAGTTAATTTTACAGCATCCAAGTGCAACAGCGGCTCAGACCTTCTGCTATCAAATCAGTTACTGCAGATTCCACGTTTAGGAAGTATACCCCGCGATCTCTTCGAGTGCCGTAGGGACGCGGGGCCTTGTAGGGACACTCCAAGTGCCCATTGGGCTCAACTTAGCGTTAAACCCGCAGTCCGGCAGGGGTTGAAACCCCTGCCTCAAAGCGAAAGTCCTCTGAAGAGGACTGAAAAATTCATCAGTCCTCTTCAGAGCGTTCCACCGGCGTCGCACGCCGGTTATGAATAAAAGAAACAGTAAAGCTAGCCCAAAAGT
>NZ_JAUBOV010000212.1:0-1096 GCF_036700405.1 Microcoleus sp. T3_D1 | reverse complement strand
GTGAGTGCGATTCGTTTAACCTAAATGGGTAGCAATACTCAGGGAAGGTTAGCCTAACCAACTGGTTAGTATAACTGAGTACACATCTAGGTGCAGGATTCACAAGTCCCTAGTCCTAGTCCGCAAGTGCAGCGGTAAAAGCATATCCCCTATTTTGTTGGGTAGCAACCAATAAGGTAAAGCGGGGATAAAAGACAAGAACTACTGGTAGCCGAAACTGGTAACTGTCAAGCAAGAGTTCATGTGTAGCGAAAGCAAAGATGTGTCTGAACCATCGTAATCTGAGATGGTCTAACGGCTGAATCAAGAATAAACCCGTTGAAAAACACGGTAAAGACTGATTAAGACCAAGCCAAAAGGCAAGGCTAGGGCATAGGCAATTTCACACTTGACCTATAAGCACCGCCCATAAACCCGGTGGATAGCATCACACTAAAAACTCTAACAATGTGTATTTGGAACGAAGTAACTCTCATATATTTCTGGGAATCATGTCGATTATCCAGTAAGTAGCTAACGAATAGTATATGGGAGAGGGATTGTATCAGAAGCCAATGCTCTGTTGTAATAACAGAGATATGCAGACAGGTACACGGTAACTTCAATGATGGGAACCTAGTAGCAATGAATAAGTCTAAAACGCGGGACAACCCGACGGTGGAATGGAATCAAATCAATTGGCGAAGAGCCGAAAGATTGACGTTTAAGTTGCAAAAGCGTATCTATCGAGCAAGTGAGCGTGGCGACGTTAAAGCAGTTCGGAAGCTTCAAAAGACCTTGATTAATTCATGGTCTAACAAGGTTTTGGCGGTACGACGGGTCACACAAGACAATACTGGCAAACGTACAGCAGGTGTGGATGGCATTAAATTGTTAACCCCAAAACAACGATTAAAGCTAGTAGGTCAACTCAAAATAACTGGTAAATCACAACCGACACGTAGGGTAATGATTCCAAAACCAGGAACCAATGAGTCCAGACCATTAGGAATACCCACAATGTACGACCGCGCCCTGCAAGCAGTTGTGAAAGCAGCACGCTTAGCCAGAATGGGAGGCAAAATTTGAGCCAAACTCATACGGTTTTAGACCCGGT